>NZ_JBFUHZ010000010.1:0-275238 GCF_056402135.1 Rhodococcus sp. P4_C10
CTGGACCGACGCCCACCACATTCGGCACTGGAGCGACGGCGGTCCCACCGCCCTGTCCAACCTCGTGCTGCTCTGCAAGAAGCACCACACGATCATCCACAGGAACCACTGGGCCGTGCAGATCGAATCGGACGGGTTCCCGTCGTTCATCCCGCCGGCCTGGGTGGACCCGTTGCGAAGACCGAGGCCGGCCCACAACCGGCGCGCGATCCACGGAGCCTGACCAGGCAAAGAACTACAAACTCACCCACAACCGGTCTGCGCCGTTTCTGGGCGGTAGGGGAGACCTGCTCCGTCAGACCAGCAGCTTGGCGCGCAGCGCGTCGATCGTCGCCTGGTCCAGCCCGAGACCGTCCCGCACGTATCTGTCGAAGCTGCCGTAGATCCGGTTCATCTGGTCGAAAGCGGCGTTGAGCCAGGACAAGTCGACCGCGTCGTCGCGGCCGAGGTAGGTGTTTGACGCCATGAAGTCGGCGTTGACCATCTCGCGGGGAACGCCGAGCAGGGTCAGCAGCACCGCGGTGCTCCAGCCGGTTCGGTCCTTGCCCGCGCTGCAGTGGTAGACGGTGGCACCGGTGTCGTTCTGCGCGATGGCCTTCAACAGGTCTGCGAAGGCCACGTCCGAGCCGTGGTAGCTGACCATGAAGGGGTATCCGATGGACTGCCCGATGTTCGAGGATCCGTTGACCGCGGCGTCGATCATCGCCCGGCCGAGGGTCAGCGGCACGAACTCGTGGAACCAGAACCCGCTGTCGATGCCGACGACATCGGCTACCTGGTACCGCACTCCGGGCGGAATCCGGTCCGGCGCCTCCGCGCGCTCGGACGTGTTGCGCAGGTCCACGTCGAGGGTGACGTTCGCGGCGGTCAGCTTGGCCTGGTCGGCCTCGCTGAGCGAGCTCAGCTTGTTCGAGCGGTAGACGAGTCCCTCGCGTACCTTCCGCCCGTCGGCGGTGGCGTAGCCGCCCACGTCGCGGAAGTTCCTGGCCTCGTCGAGTCGGACGGCCGTCGGGGACGGCGGCGGCAGCTCGGGCAGCGGCGCCGCCGGTCCGTTCGAGCCGAAGTGCGACGACCCGGACATCAGCGACCCGGTCGAGATGTCGGACGACTGCGCGGCGGCCGTCACGGGCCCGGCGAGGGCGGGTGTCAGCGCGAGGAGGGTCGCGAACGCGAGACCCAGGGGCCGCGCCGATCGGCGTGCTGTCATCGTCGAACTCCCTTGAACGTCCGGTCGGGAGATCAGCCCCCCGCAAACCCGTGCGAGGTTACAAGCCCGCGGCCGAGCCTGGGCGGCTTTCGGGCGACCGGGTCACACGCGTGCGACCGCGGGGTCGCCGGACTTGGTGGTGCGGGTGATCAGCCAGCCGAAGGCGGCGGCCACCGGGAACATCACCACGCCGTACACCGCGGCCGGCACCGCCAGTCGCACGCTGTCCAGCAGGCTGATCGCGATGGTGATGGCGAGGGTGCTGTTGTGGATTCCGATCTCCATCGAGCAGGCGACGGACTGGCGGTCGGTGATGCCCAGTCGGCGCGGCACCAGGTATCCGACGGTGAGGCTCAGGACGCAGAACGCGACGGCGATCAGGCCGACCTCCGCGGCGTAGTCCGCGATGTTCTCCCGCTCGGAGACCACGGTGCCGACGATGACGAGGGCCAGCACCACCGCAGACCCGATCCGCACGGGGCGGTCCGCCCGGTCGGCGAAGGCCGGCGACCGGCGTCGGACCAGGATGCCCAGCGCCACCGGCACCAGCACCACCGCGAAGACCTGCAGCACCTTGGTGAACTGCAGGCCGAGGGTGTCGCCGCCGCCGTCCGTAGGGTCGAAGTAGACGAGCGCAAAGTTGGTGATGAGTGGCAGTGTCACCACCGCGATCACCGAATTGACCGCCGTCAGAGTGACATTGAGCGCGACGTCGCCGCGGAAGAGGTGGCTGAACAGGTTGGCGGTGGTGCCTCCGGGCGAGGCCGCCAGCAGCATCATGCCCACGGCCAGCAGGGGATCGAGGTCGAACGCCGTCACCAGGCCGAACGCGATCGCGGGCAGCAGCACGAGCTGGCAGACGAGGGCGATCGCCACCGCCTTGGGATGCCGTGCCACCCGGGCGAAGTCGTCGACGGTCAGGGACAGGCCCAGGCCGAACATGATGATCGCCAGCGCGGCTGGCAGTGCGACCGAGGTGAGTGCGGAATCCATGGTGGGCGGCTGCTTCCGGGCTCGGCGGTGGGATGTCCGCCCGAAGCTACAGTGCAGCCCGATATGTCGGGGTCGTTTCGGTCAGGACCGCCCCGGTGGTGTGCGGGGGTCGAATCCGCACACCACCCGCACACCTAGACGCCCAGGTACCCGCCGCCGTGTGGGAAGAACTCCTTGCCCGTCATCTCGGTGCCGTCGTCGAGGCGCACCCGCTCGATGGACAGCCCGTGGTTGCGGCCGCTCCAGGCGTCCGGCCCGGCGACGATCACCATGCCGTCGCCCTCGTGGATGAACACCCGGCCGGGGGTGCCGCCGTAGCAGCCCTTGGACACCGAGGACTCCAGCACGCGCACGCGCTGGCCCTTGAAGGTGGTGAACGCGTTGGGGTACGGGTCGGACTGCGCGCGCACCAGGCGCTCGAGCACCTCGGCCGGCCAGGTCCAGTCGATCCGGCTGTCCTCGGCGGCCCGCTTGTGGAAGAAGGTGGCCTGGGACCGGTCCTGCGGGGTCAACTCGGCACGGCCGGACTCGATCAGGTCGAGGGCGTCGACGGTGATCGGGCCGATCATGTCGACGGTGCGGTGGAACAGGTCGGTGACGGTGTCCTTGGGGCCGACGGCGGTCGCGCGCTGCAGCACGATGGCGCCGGCGTCGAGCTCCTCGTCCATCAGGTGCGCGGTCAGCCCGACCTCGGACTCGCCGTTGATGAGCGCCCAGATCAGCGGCGAGAAGCCGGTGTACTTCGGCAGCAGCGAGTCGTGGATGTTGAGGGTGCCGTACCGGGGCCGGTCGAAGACGTCCTTCGGCAGCCAGGTGCGCCAGTTGTTCGCGACGATGATGTCCGGGTCCGCATCCGCCAGCGCCGCCTTGAACTCCGCGTCGGGCTTGTTCGCGATGTGCACGGGCACCTGGTGCTCGGCTGCCAGGTCGGCGACGGAATCGGCCCACATCCGTTCGTACGCGTGCTCACTCTTGGGGTGTGTGACCGCGAGGACGACCTCGTGTCTGGAAGCGAGCAGAGCCTGCAGGGTACGGTGACCCCAGGTCTGGTATCCGAGCGTGGCGACTCTCAACGGGTTCCTCCTGGACGAGCGCGAGTGCTTGCCGCCGATGCGGATCGACGCATGGCCAGCTTAGGCTAACCATATGCGTCGGTGACGGGCCGATCCCTCGTTCCCTGCTAGAAAGGCTCGTTCATGCCGCTCGCCACGATCAATGGGATTCAGCTGAATTACCAGGTCAAAGGCTCAGGCGATCTCGTCGTCCTGATCATGGGCACGGGCAGCCCGGGCCGGGTCTGGGACCTGCACCAGGTGCCCGCGCTCGTCGCGGCCGGCTACCGCGTCTGCACCTTCGACAACCGCGGCATCGCGCCGACGGACGAGTGCGCGGACGGCATCACGATCGAGGACCTGGTCGCGGACACCGCAGCCCTGATCGCCCACCTCGGCGGACCCGCCCACGTGGTCGGCACCTCGCTGGGTGCCCGGGTGGCGCAGGAGCTCGCGCTGGCCCGCCCCGACCTGGTTCGCAAGGCCGTGTTCCTGGCCGCCCACGGTCGCCGCGACACGCTGCAGAAGACGCTGTCGGAGGGTGAGCGGGAGCTGGACCGCAAGGGCATCACGCTGCCCACCGAGTACCGGGCCGCGATCACCGCGGTGCTGAACCTGTCCCCGGCGTCGATGGTCGACCAGATGGCTGCGCAGGACTGGCTGGACATCTTCGCGTTCTCCAAGGCGGACACCACGCCGGGCGTGCGGGCGCAGCGCAACCTCGACGACTTCGGGGACCGGCTCGCGGCGTACGGCCGGATCACCGTCCCGTGCCTGTCGGTCGGGTTCGCGGACGACCGTCTGGTGCCGGCGAACCTGGCCGCGGAGGTGGGCAAGGCGATCCCCGGCGCCGAGTACCTGGAGCTGCCGGACTGCGGTCACTACGGCTACCTCGAACGGCCGGAGGCGGTCAACGCGGCAATCCTGGACTTCCTGAAGAGGTAGGCCGCCTGCACCTAGGGGGGATAGCCTATCCTAATCTCCGATATCTGACGCAGCTTCACGGCGTCGCGCGACGATGATCGGACATCCATGGCATCCCTCCACGGCTCGACGGCACCCGCACAGGCAACCGGCGGTTGGCTGCCGGTCACGGCAGCCCAGTCGGAGGTGTGGGTCGCGCAGCAGTTGGCGCCCCAGAGCGCTGCCTACAACATCGCGCTCACCGTCGAGGTGAACGGTCCGCTCGACATCGCCCGCGCGGTCGAGTCCCTGTACCTGACCATCCGCCGCGCCGAGGCGCTGCACGTGCGTTTCGCGGTCGGCCCGGACGACGTGCTCCGGCAGCAGCGCCTCGACCCGGAGGCCTGGACGCTGAAGGTCGTCGACCTGCGGGCGCTGCCGGACGCGGCGGACGCGGCCCGCGACTGGGTCGAACGCGACATGCAGACCGTCGCGGAGCTGGAGAGTGACGAGGCGCTGTTCACCCAGGCGATCCTGCGGATCGACGACGAGGTGACGTGGTGGTACCAGCGGTACCACCACAGCATCGTCGACGGCTACGGCATCGTGCTGCTGGTCGACGAGGTCGTCGGCAGGCAGGAGCACCCGGACCTGCTGTTCGACGAGCGGGACTGGTCCCTGCAGACGGCGATCGACGCGGACGTCGAGTACCGCGCGTCCGGCCGGTTCCAGGCGGATCGCGAGCACTGGCTGCAGTGGCTGGCCGACGCCCCCGAGCCCCCGGTGTTGCTTCCGCCCGCCCCGGACCCCGTTGCGCCGCCGATCAAGGCCAGCGTCGAACTCGACGCCGAGACCGTGGCGGGCCTGTACCGGTTCGCCGACGCCCAGGGCATCCGGCGCACCCGGGTCCCGTTCGCGATGATCGCCGCCTACCTGCACCGGGTCAGCGGCCAGTCCGACCTGATGCTGTCGGTGCCGTTGACCGGTCGCACCGGGCGGGCGTTGCGGAACCTGCCGTCGATGGCCTCGACCATCCTGCCGATGCGGCTGCAGGTCGACGGGGACAGCACGCTGGCCGCGCTGACGGCCCACCTCGACCAGGCGCTGATCGGCCTGCTCCGGCACGGCCGGTACCGGGGCGAGGACCTCGCCAGGGAGATGCGCGCGCTGGATCCGTCCAGGCGACTGTTCGGTCCCGGAATCAACATCGTGTTGTTCGAGCACTCGATGACCTTCGGCGGCAGCCCCGCGTTCCCGCAGAACATGGTCACCGGCGCGATCGGTGAACTCGACTTCACCGTCCAGCGCGGTCAGGGGGGCGAGTCGATCCGGATCGACCTGCGGGTGGGTGCGGGCCTCGAGGAGGACCTCGAGCGGCACCGCGCACAGCTCGCCGAGTTCCTGGGCCAGCTCGTCGCCGAGCCCCAGGCTCCCTTCTCGCGGTTCGACGTGATGTCGGACGAGCAGCGGCGCCGGGTGCTGGTCGACTTCAACGACACCGCCCAGCCGCAGGACTCGCGCACCGTCCCCGAACTCTTCGCCGCGCAGGTGGCCGCGACTCCCGACGCGGAGGCGCTGGTCGCGGGGGCGACCCGGCTGACGTACCGGCAGCTCGGTGCCCGAGTCAACCAGCTGGCACGGCACCTCCTGGAGCGCGGCCTGCGCCCGGAAGAGGTTGTCGCGGTCGGCGTTCCGCGCTCGGCCGAGATGGTCGTGGGCCTGCTGGCGGTCATGACCGCGGGCGGCGCCTTCGTCCCGCTGGACCCGGCCTGGCCGCTGGACCGTCGGACCCAGGTGCTGGACGACGCCGGCGCGCGGCTGGTGCTCACGGGCCCGGGTGGGGTGGACGCGTCGGCGGACGCCGGTGTGCCGGTGGACCTGACCGACTGGGCCCACAAGGGCCTCGCGTCCGGGCCGCTGGACGTCGCGATCGACGGGCGGTCGCTCGCCTACGTCATCTTCACCTCCGGCTCCACGGGGCGGCCCAAGGGCGCGATGATCCGGCACGAGGCGATCTGCGCGCGGCTGGGCTGGCAGGTGACGGAGGTGCTCGGCTTCGGCGTCGACGACGCCTCCCTGTTCAAAGCTCCTCTGTCCTTCGACATCTCGGTCAACGAGGTGCTGCTGCCGCTGGTCTCCGGGGGCCGGCTGGTGGTCGCCGAGTCGGGCGGCGAACGCGACGCCCAGTACCTGCTGGACCTGATCGAACGCGAGCGCGTCACCTTCGTGTACCTGGTGTCCTCGATGCTCAGCGTGCTGCTCGACCTGGCCGAGGGCACGCCCGCACTGGACGGGCTACGGCACGTCTGGTGCGGCGGCGAGGTGCTCACCCCGGAACTGTTCGACCGGTTCCGCCGGCAGCTCACCACCACGCTCTACCACGGGTACGGGCCCGCCGAGGCGACCATCGGTGTCTCCCATGTGATCTATCGGGACAGTGCCGAACGGATCGCGTCGTCGATCGGCCGGCCCAACCCCAACACCGAGCTGTACGTGCTCGACGCCCGGCTGCGGCCCGTGCCGCCCGGCGTCGGCGGCGAGCTGTACGCGGCCGGGTACCTGCTCGGCCGCGGATACGTCGGGGCCCCCGCGCTCACCTCCTCCCGATTTGTCGCCAACCCGTTCTCCGACAACGGGGCCCGCCTCTATCGCACCGGCGATCTCGCCCGCTGGGCGGAGGACGGCACCCTCGACTTCATCGGCCGCGCCGACAACCAGGTCAAGATTCGCGGCATGCGCCTCGAACTCGAGGACGTCGAGGCCGCGCTGGCCACCCACCCCGCGGTCCGGCAGTGCGCGGTGCTGGTGCGCGAACAGGCCGGCGCCAAGTACCTCGCCGGCTACGTGGTGGCGGACGGCGCCGTCGACCCGGACGCGCTGCGAGCCTGGGCCGCGGCCAAACTGCCCGAATACATGGTGCCGACCGCGGTGGTCGTGATGGACCGGTTCCCGCTCACCGCCAACGGCAAGCTGGACCGGCGAGCGCTGCCGGAACCCGATCTGCGCGCGGGCCTTTCGGGTCTCGCTCCGCGCACCGAGCTCGAGCGGCAGCTGGCCACCGTGGTGGCGCGTGTCCTCGGGCAGGAGACGGTGGGCGTCACCGACGACTTCTTCGCGCTCGGCGGCGACAGCATCGTCGCGATCCAGCTGGTCAACCAGGCCCGCGCCGCCGGGCTGCACTTCAGCGCCCGTGAGGTGTTCGCGCTGCGGACGGTGGAGGCGCTGGCCCGCGAGGTCGAGGGCCGGGCCGCGGCCGAGGTGGACGTCCTGGACGTGCCGACGGGCGAGGTCCCCGCGACCCCGATCGTCGCCCGCACCCAGGAGCAGGGCGAGGCCGTCGCGCGCTTCCACCAGGCGGTACAGGTGCGCACCCCGGCCGGGCTCACCCAGGACACGGTGCGTGCCGCGTTGCAGGCGGTCCTGGACCGGCATCCCGCGCTGCGCGCACGCCTGGACCGCGGCGAGCACTGGGTGCTGACGGTGCCCGAACCGGGAGTGCCCGACGCCGCGGAGCTGGTGCGGACGGTCCCCGCCGCCGCGCTCGGCGACGCCGAACTCGGCGACGCCGTCGCACAGGAGGCGGCCGCGGCGCGCGGGCGGCTGGACCCGGACGCGGGCGTGATGCTGCAGGCGGTCTGGTTCGACGGCGGCGACCGGCCGGGCCGGCTGCTGCTGGTGGTCAATCACCTTGTGGTCGACGGTGTCTCGTGGCGGATCCTGCTCGAGGACCTGGCCCGCGCCGCGCTCGGCGCGCCCCTGGACCCGGTGTCCCGCACCTCGCTGCGGCGCTGGGCGCAACTGCTCGCGGAGCGGGCCGGCGGCGGAGCCTTCGACGACGAACTCGACTTCTGGCGGACGGTCACCGCGACCGCGGACCCGATGCTGGGGGCCCGGCACCGTGACCCGGCCCTCGACACCTGCGGTGCGGCCGAGTCGCTGACCGTCGAGCTGAGGCCGGAACTGACCGCGCCGCTGCTCGGCGCCGTGCCCGCGGCGTTCGGCGGCCAGGTCAACGACGTGCTGCTGACCGCGCTGGCGGCCGCGCTCGCATCCTGGCGTGCCGGTGATTCGTCCGGCGCGCAGGCGGATTCGCCGCGCGAGGTACTGGTCGACCTCGAGGGTCACGGCCGCGAGGAGGACGCCGCCGGGCGCCGGGTGGACCTCGGGCGCACCGTCGGCTGGTTCACCAGCCTGTACCCGGTGCGACTGGACGCGGGACCGCTCGCGGACCTGAGCGACCCGGCGGCGCTGGCCGGGGCTCTCAAGGCCGTCAAGGAGCAGCTGCGGGCGGTGCCCGGCAACGGGATCGGCTACGGGGCACTGCGATACCTCAGCGCCGCCAGCGCCGAGCTGGCCGCCGGCGCCGAGCCGCAGGTGCTGTTCAACTACCTCGGTCGGGTCGCCGCCGGCGCGGACGCCGACTGGCTGCCGGTCGCGATGGACGGCGCCAACGACCCCGACGCGCCGATGGGGCATGCCATCGAGTTCAACGCGATCGCGGAGGACGGACCCGACGGGCCGACCCTGCGCACCACCATCACCTGGGCGCCGGGGTTGTTCCCCGCGGCGCGGATCACCGCCCTGTCCGAGGCCTGGACCGCGGTGCTGGGCACGCTCGCGGCGAGTGCCCCGTTCGGCGGACATACCCCCGCGGACTTCCCGCACACGCGGCTGCGCCAGGCCGACGTCGACCAGCTCGAGGACGCGGTCGCCGACCTGGTCGACGTGCTGCCGATGACCCCGCTGCAGGAGGGCATCTACTTCCACAGCGCGTTCGAGACCGAGCGCTCCGATCCCTATGTGGTGCAACAGGTCATCGAGCTGACCGGTCCGGTGGACCCGCAGGCGCTGCACGCCGCACTGCAGACGGTCGTGGATCGGCACGCGGCCCTGCGCACCGGGCTGCGGGCGGTCTCCGACGGCCGGGTGGTGCAGGTGGTCTCCGGCGGGGCCCGTGCCCCGATGGACGCGGTGGACCTGCGCGGACTGGGCGCCGACGAGGTCGCGTCACAGGTCCGGCAGATCCTCGCCGACGAGCGGGTGCGCGGGTTCGACCTCGAGCAGGCGCCGCTGCTGCGGTACGTGCTGGTGCAGGCAGGGCCGGACGAGCACCTGCTGCTGCAGTCGATCCACCACATCGTCGCCGACGGCTGGTCGGTGCCGGTGATGCTGCGCGAGCTGATGGCGCTGTACGCCCCCGCGGGCTCCACTCCGGCGGCACTGCCCGCGCCGGAGCCGTACCGGAACTACCTGGGCTGGTTGGGATCCCGTGACCGGGATGCGTCGATCGAGGTGTGGCGTGCCGCGCTCGACGGGGTCGACGAGCCGACCGCCCTCGGCAGGGCCGAGCGCGGCACCGAGTTCGGTATCCGCGAGGTCAAGGTCAACCTGTCCGCGGCGCAGACCGCAGACCTCATCGCGTTCGGCCGCGCTCGTGGGCTGACGCTGAGCACCCTCGTGCACGGCGCCTGGGGTCTGCTGCTGGGCCGGCTCACCAAGCGCCGCGACGTGCTGTTCGGCTCGACGGTGTCCGGCCGCGGCGGAGACCTGCGCGGCATCGAGACCATGGTCGGGCTGTTCATCAACACCGTGCCGGCCCGATTGCGCTACCGCGCCGAGGAATCCGTCGCTGCGGCGCTGACCCGTTGGCAGGACGAGCAGTCGGTGCTGCTCGAGCACCAGTACATCGGCCTGAGCGAGCTGCGCCGGCTCACCGGACTGCAGGAGCTCTTCGACACCCTGGTCGTGTTCGAGAACTACCCGATCGGAGAGGGTGCCGTCGCCGACCCCACCGGCAGTCTCGAGATCACCGGCATCACCTTCGAGGAGAACCCGCCGTACCCGGTGACGCTGATCGTCGCGCCCGGTGACGAGCTGCGGCTGGAGGTCAAGTACCAGGCCGCGGTGATCGACTCGGCCACCGCCGGCCGGTTGGCCGACGGCATGGTGTCGTTCCTGAGCGAGTTGGTCAGCGACGGCGACCGGCCGGTCTCCGCGCTCGCGCTGGTGACCGAGGCTGAGCGGAACGAGCTGGAGGCGAGCTGGGCCGCATCCGACGCCACCGCTGAGGCCCGCACCCTCACCGACCTGCTCGACGAGCAGGCCGCGCGCACCCCGGACGCAATCGCCGTCGAGTTCGAGGGCGAGGCGCTGACCTATGCCGAGCTGCACGCGCGGGCGAACCGCCTGGCGCACGAGCTCGTCGACCGCGGGGTGGGACCGGAGTCGCTCGTCGCCGTCGCGATCGGGCGTTCACTCGAGTTGATGGTCGCGCTGCTGGCGGTCGGGAAGGCGGGTGGCGCGTACCTGCCGCTCGACCTCGACTACCCGGCCGACCGGTTGGCGTACATGCTGGCCGACGCCGCGCCGGTGTGCGTGCTCACCGACGGCGAGCCCTTCGACACCGGACTGCCGGTGCTGACGGTGGATCTGGCCGATTCCCTGGGGGATTCGGGTGGGTCGCCGTCCGGTGCCCGCGCCGTGGCAGGCCATCCCGCATACGTCATCTACACCTCGGGTTCGACCGGCAGGCCGAAGGGCGTGCTGGTGGCACACGAGGCCATCGTCAACCGGCTTCTCTGGATGCAGAACGAGAACCCGCTGACGGTGGGGGACCGGGTGCTGCAGAAGACGCCGTCGAGCTTCGACGTCTCGGTGCCGGAGTTCTTCGGGCCGTTGATCGCCGGCGCCACGGTCGTGTTGGCCCGTCCGGGCGGACACCGGGATCCGGGCTACCTCGCGGGGCTGATCGCCGAACGAGGCATCAGCCGTGCGCATTTCGTTCCGTCCATGCTGGACCTCTTCCTGGCGGAGCCGGGCGCCGCGGCCTGCACCGCGCTCCGGGTCGTCGCCTGCTCGGGCGAGGCGCTGTCCGCCGCGGCGGCCCGGCGATTCGCCGAGGTGCTGCCCGGGGTGCGGCTGGACAACCTCTACGGGCCCACCGAGGCCGCGGTCGAGGTGAGCTATTTCTTCGGGGCGCAGGAGGTTTCGTCGACGGCGCACAGCGTGCCGATCGGCGCGCCGGTCGCGAACACCCGGCTGTACGTGCTCGACCAGTACCTGAACCTGGTGCCGCCGGGAGCCGAGGGGGAGCTGTACCTGTCTGGGCCGCAGCTGGCCCGCGGCTACCTGGGCCGCGCGGCGTTGACCGCGGACCGGTTCGTCGCCGACCCGTTCGTGGCCGGGGCCCGGATGTACCGGACCGGCGACCTGGTGCGGTCAGTCGACGGCGAACTGGACTATGTCGGCCGCGCCGACGACCAGGTGAAGCTGCGCGGCTTCCGGATCGAGCTCGGCGAGATCGAGGCCGCGCTACTGGCCGATCCGTCGGTGGCCCACGCCGCCGTCCTGGTGCGCGAGGACCGCCCCGGCCAGCAGCGGCTGGTCGCCTACGTGGTGCCCGCCGGGCCCGTGAGCACTTCCGGTGCCCGCGGCGACCAGAAGTACGCACAGGCGCTGGCCGCCTCGCTACCGGAGTACATGGTGCCCAGTGCCTTCGTGGAGCTCGACTCGTTGCCGCTGAGCCCGAGCGGCAAGCTGGACCGCAAGGCCCTGCCCGCGCCGGACTTCTCGGTCGCGGTGTCGGAGTCCGCCCCCAGCACGGGGACGGAGGGACGCATCGCCGCCCAGTTCGCCGAGGTGCTAGGCCTGGACCGGGTGGGCACGGGCGACGACTTCTTCACCCTCGGTGGCGACAGCATCCTGGCGATCCGGCTGGTGAACCTGGCCCGCCGAGACGGCGTCACCCTCACCCCCCGCCAGATCTTCGAGCAGCGCACCCCGGCCGCGATCGCGCGGTTGGTCGGCGAGGCGGACCCGGTCGCCCAGGCGGCCACGCCCGACGCACCCGTCGCCGACGGCATCGGCGAGGTCATCCCGCTGCCGGTCGTGCACCGGCTCTCCGAATGGTCCGGCGGCACCGACCGATTCAACCAGGCCGTGTTGCTGCACACCCCGGCCGGCGCCGACGAGCGCGTGCTCCGTGGCGCGCTGCAGGCCCTGCTCGACCACCACGACGGCCTGCGCGTCCGACTGACCCGGCACGCACCCGGCGTGTGGTCGACGGTGACCACCGAACCCGGTTCGGTGAGCGCTGCCTCGATCTTCACCGCCGTCGACGCCCGGGACCCGGAGTCGTTGCGCGGCATCGTCACCGCGCACTCCGAGGCGGCGACCGACCGCCTCGACCCCGAGTCCGGCGTGATGCTGCAGGCGGTGTGGTTCGACGCCGGACCGGAGGCCACCGGCCGCCTGCTGATCGTCGCGCACCACCTCGTGGTGGACGGGGTGTCCTGGCGGATCCTGCTCGAGGACCTCGCGATGGCGAACGTGGCGTCGGCGTCCGGTCAGGATGCGGCGCTCGATCCCGTCGGCACCTCGCTACGCGGGTTCGGCCGGATCGTCGTCGAGCAGGCCCAGGGCGCCGAGCGCCTCGCCGAGCTGGCGCACTGGACCGCCGTCACGGCGCCCGGAGCGGCGCTGGTGCCGGAGGTCAGCGGTCACGCGACCATCGGAACCGGGTCCCAGCACCGGGTTTCGCTGTCCGTGGACGACACCGCCGCCGCGCTGACGACCGTGCCCGCGCTGGCGAACGCCGACGTGACCGACGTGCTGCTCAGCGCGCTGCGGATCGCCGTCAGCCGCTGGCACCGCGACACCGGCCGCGCCGCGTCGGACCTCCTGGTCGACCTGGAGCGGCACGGCCGCGAGGAGCTGGCGCCGGGCGTGGACCTGTCCCGCACCGTCGGCTGGTTCACCAGCATCAGCCCGGTCCGGCTGCGGGCGGGCGAGCGACCGCTGGGCGTGCTCAAGGACGTGAAGGAGCGGCTGAGGGACGCGCCCGACGGCGGTATCGGCTTTGGCATGCTGCGGTACGCGAACGCCCGCACCGCGGGCCTGCTCGCCGCCCGCGCGGAGTCGCAGGTCCTGTTCAACTACCTCGGCAGGATGCCGTCGGCCGATCTGGGCATCGAGATCCCGTGGGCACCCGCGCCCGAGACCGATGCACTGTCAACCGATCCCGATGCCGACATGGGCGGTCCCTACCTGCTGATCGTCAACGCGATCTGCGAGGACACGGCCGACGGCCCGGTGCTCCACGCAAGCTTCGGCCGCTCCGAGCTGGGGCTGACCGAGGCCGATGGTGAGGCGCTGAGCCAGGGCTGGGCGCAGGCGCTGCGCGAGCTCGTCGAGACCGCGGCGCGCCACGACGGACCCGGCGTCCTGACGCCGTCCGACGTGCCGCTGGTGGCGCTGACCCAGAATGAGCTGGACCTGATCGCCGAGCGCAGCCCTGCCGGGGTCGACGCGGTGTGGCCGCTGTCCCCGCTGCAGGAGGGCCTGTACTTCCAGGCGACCTTCGACGAGGGCGCCGACATCTACACCGCGCAGTTCTCGCTGGACTTCGAGCATCGCCTCGACATCGAGCGGCTGGCCGCGGCGCTGCGCACCCTGCAGCGCCGGAACCCGACGCTGCGTGCGGCATTCCTCAGCGACGGCCTCACCGCGCCGGTGCAGTTCGTCACCGCCGACCTCGACGTCCCGATCGTCGAGTTCGACCTGCGTGAGCTGGTGCCGGCCGAGCGCGAGGCCCATGCCGCCGAGCTGATGGCCACCGACCGGCTCACTCCGTTCGACCTGACGGCGCCGCCGTTGTGGCGGGCGATGGTGATCCGCCTCGACGACGACCGCGACCGCCTGGTGGTCAACCGGCAGTTCCTGCTCTGGGACGGCTGGTCGAACGGCATCGTGGTCAGCCAGCTGCTGGCGCTCTACGAGTCCGCCGGCGACGACAGCGGGTTCCCCACCGCGACGGGCGGTTTCGACGACTACCTGGGCTGGCTGCGCGACCGCGACAGCGAGGCCGGGCGGGCGGAGTGGCGTCGCGCGCTGGCCGGTCTCGAGGAGCCGACGCTGCTCGGGTCGACCGTGGCCGGGGCGCCCGCGCTGCCCGGCCGACGCGACACCGTGCTCACGGCCGAGCTGAGCGAGCGCCTGCGGGCCAGGGCGTCGGCGAGCGGGGTCACCTTCAACGCCGTCCTCAGCGGCGCGCTGGCGCTGGTGCTCGGCGCGGAGACCGGTCGCGACGACGTCGTGTTCGGCATCACCGTCGCCGGCCGGCCCCCGGAGGTCGAGGGCCTCGACACGGTGGCCGGCCTGTTCCTCAACACGGTCCCGGTCCGCACCACGCTGCGCCCGGCGGAGCGGGTGGAGGACCTGTTGCGGCGCAGCCAGTCCGAGCGCCTCGGCCTGATGCCGCACGACTACCTCGGACTGGCCACGATCGGACGCGAGTCCGATCACCGCCAGCTCTTCGACGTGCTCTACGTGCTGCAGAACTTCGTCGACGAGAACCAGGTGTCCGCGCTCAACAGCGCGCACGACATCAGCGGCGGCGACAGCGTCGACCACACCCACTACCCGCTGACCGTGGTGGTGACACCCGGCAACCGGGTGAAGGTCAAGTTCGAGTTCCGTCCCGAGGCGGTGGCCGAGTCGAGGGTCGAGTCGATGCTCGCCCGGTTCGTCGGGCTGCTCGAACTGTTCGCCGACGACGTGTCCACACCGGTTGGGTCGCTGGACCTCTCGCTGCCCGGCGAGCGCGCGGCGCTGGCGGCCCGCTCGACCGAGCGGGAGCTGCCCGAGTCCACCATCGCGGACCTGTTCGCGGAGGCGGCCGCGCGCACCCCGGACGAGGTCGCGCTGGTCTTCGGTTCGCAGTCGGTGACCTACCGGGACCTCGACGGCCGGATCAACGCCATGGCCCGGCTGCTGCTGGCGCACGGCGCCGGTCCGGAACGGATTGTCGCGCTTGGCCTGCCGCGGTCGGTGGAGATGGTCGTCGCGCTGTTCGCGGTGCTGCGCACCGGGTCCGCGTACCTGCCGCTCGAGCTGGACCACCCGGCGGAGCGCCTGGTCGGGATGCTCGACGACGCCCGGCCGGTGGTCTTGGTGACCACCGTCGCGGTCGGCGAGACCCTCGCCGGTTTCGAGGGCGCGGCGATCGCGCTCGACGGCGACGAGGAACCGGACCACGGCACCGAACCGTTGACGGATGCCGAGCTGGGCGGCTTCGCCCCCGGCACCCCGGGGCGGCTGGACCACCCGGCGTACGTCATCTACACCTCCGGCTCGACCGGCAAGCCCAAGGGCGTGGTCACCGGGTACCGCGGTCTGACCAACATGCAGTTCAACCACCGCGCCGAGATCT
Source organism: Rhodococcus sp. P4_C10 (assembly GCF_056402135.1). Lineage (NCBI taxonomy): Bacteria > Bacillati > Actinomycetota > Actinomycetes > Mycobacteriales > Nocardiaceae > Rhodococcus > Rhodococcus sp. P4_C10. The sequence goes on from NZ_JBFUHZ010000010.1 coordinate 15,365, forward strand.
TCGACCCGACGATGCAGATGCTCGACCCTGCAAGCAGGTCTTCGGGCGAGATGACCGGCGGCCGACGCCTCCGGATCGCGCACACCGTGTCGTTCGCCTTCGACATGTCCTGGGAGGAGCTGCTCTGGCTCGTCGAGGGACACGAGGTGCACATCTGCGACGAGAACCTGCGCCGCGACGCGGAATCGCTGGTGGCGTACTGCAACACCCACCGCATCGACGTCGTCAACGTGACGCCCACCTACGCCCAGCACCTCTTCGAGGAGGGACTGCTCGACGACGGTCCGGGCGAGCACCGGCCGCCGCTGGTGCTGCTCGGCGGCGAGGCGGTGCCCGATTCGGTGTGGAGCCGGCTGCGGGATACGGACGGCACGTTCGGCTACAACCTGTACGGCCCCACCGAGTACACGATCAACACCCTCGGCGGCGGCACGTCGGACTCCGTGACCCCCACGGTCGGCAGGCCGATCTGGAACACCCGGGCCCACATCCTCGACTCGTGGCTGCGTCCCGTCGCGGACGGGGTGGCCGGCGAGCTGTACATCGCGGGCATCGGCCTCGCCCGCGGCTACCTGGACCGCTTCGGCCTCACCGCCGAGCGCTTCGTGGCCGACCCGTTCACGGCGGGCGGCCGGATGTACCGCACCGGCGACCTGGTGCGGCGCGGCGGAGACGGCAATATCGACTTCCTCGGTCGCACCGACGACCAGGTCAAGATCCGCGGTCACCGCGTCGAACTGGGCGAGATCGAGTCGGTCCTCGCGGGCCTCGACGGTGTCCGGCAGTGCGCCGTCGTCGCGGCGCCCGGCCCCGGCGGCGTCAAGCGCCTCGTCGCCTACGTGGTGCCCTCCGGGCCCGTGAGTGATCTTCACCCCAACTGGGGTACCGATCACGCACGGGCGCTGCGCGCCTGCCTGCCGGACTACATGGTTCCGGCGGCCTTCGTGCCGACCGACACCTTGCCGATGACGGTCAACGGCAAGCTCGACGTGCGGGCCCTGCCGCCGGTGCCGGATGCGGTCGGTTCGGGCTCACGCGCGCCGGCCGATCACATCGAGCAGGCGCTGTGCGAGCTGTTCGGCGAGGTGCTCGACGTCGCGGAACTCGGCGTCGAGGACAGCTTCTTCGACCTCGGTGGGCACTCGCTGCTGGCGACCCGGCTGATCAGCCGGGCCCGGTCGGCGCTGTCGACGGAGCTCACGATGCGGGACCTGTTCGAGGCCCCCACCGTGGCCGAGCTCGCGGCGCGGGTCCGCGACCGAGGTGATGCGATCCGCCCGGTGCTGGCGCCCGCGGTCCGGCCCGAGCACCTGCCGATGTCCTCTGCGCAGCAGCGACTCTGGCTGATGCAGCAGATCGAGGGGGGCTCGGTGTCGCCGGACGGCGTGCCCGCCGCGGCCGCCTACAACTTCCCGATCGTGCTGCGCCTGAAGGGCGAACTCGACGCCGGGCTGTTCGCGACCGCGCTTGCGGACGTGGTCGGCAGGCACGAGTCACTGCGCACGGTGTTCGGCGAGGTCGACGGCCTGCCCGTGCAGCGGGTCCTCGACGAGGCGACCCCGGAGCTGACGGTGGTGGACGGGACCGAGGCCGAGATCACCGGCCTGGTCCGCGGCGCCGTGCTGCGGCCCTTCGACCTGACCCGTGAGATCCCGGTGCGCGGCACCGTGATCCGGCTTGCTGCGAACGATCACGTCCTCGCGCTGGTGCTGCACCACATCGCCACCGACGAGTGGTCCGACCGGCCGTTCCTGCGCGACCTGATGCTCGCCTACGCCTCCCGAGCGCACGGCCAGGCCCCGCAGTGGGAGCCGCTGGCCGTGCAGTACGCGGACTACACGCTCTGGCAGCGCGAGCTGCTCGGCGACGCCGCGGACCCGGAATCGGTGCTGAGCGAGCAGCTCTCGTACTGGGAGCGGACGCTCTCCGGTGCGCCGGAGGAACTCACGCTGCCCACCGACCGGGCCCGGCCCGCGCGGCCGAGCTTCGCGGGCGGCGCGATCGAGCTGGACCTTGATCCGCGCACCACCGCGGCGCTGCGGGCGCTGGCCGCCGAGAGCGGGGCGAGCATGTTCATGGTGCTGCACGCCGCCGCCGCGGCGCTGCTGCACCGGATCGGCGCGGGCGACGACCTGCCGCTCGGCGCGCCCATCGCGGGCCGCACCGAGCAGGGTCTCGACGAGCTGGTCGGGTTCTTCGTCAACACGCTGGTGCTGCGCACCGACGTGAGCGGCAACCCGACGTTCGGCGAGCTGCTGGGCCGGGTCCGCGAGCTCGACCTCGCGGCGTTCACCCACGCCGACGTCCCGTTCGAATCCGTTGTCGAGCGCCTGAACCCGGCGCGGACGCTGGCCCGGAACCCGCTGTTCCAGGTGATGGTCGGCTACCACAGCCGGGCTGCGGACATCACGGAGCTGGGCGGGCTGACGCTCGAACCCGTGCCCCTGCAGGAGCGGACCGCGAAGTTCGACCTGGTGTTCAACTTCACCGAGTTTCTGGACGAGAATCGGATCGCGCTGCGCCTCGAGTTCGGCGCGGACCTGTTCGACGAGCCGACGGCCGACGCGATCGCCCGCCGCCAGTTGGCGCTGCTCGACGCCGTCGCGCAGGACCCGTCGACCCCGATCGGCGCGGTCGACGTGTTCCTGCCCGGCGAGCGTGACCTGGTGCTGGTGGAGTTCAACGACACCCGGCGGGAGGTGCCGGAGGAGACCCTCGACGCCTCGTTCGCGCGCTGGGTGGCGGCCACGCCGGCCGCGACGGCCGCGCTGGACGAGCACGGCAGCATGACGTACGCCGAGCTCGACGAGGGGTCCGACCGGATCGCCGCGGTGCTCGCCGGCCGCGGCGTCGGCGCGGAATCGGTGGTGGGCCTTGCCGTCCCGCGTTCGGTGGACATGGTCGCCTCGGTGCTGGCGGTCCTCAAGCTCGGGGCCGCGTACCTGCCGCTGGACCTGAGCCACCCCGCCGACCGGATCTCCTACATGCTGGCCGACTCGAACGCCGGGGTGCTGCTGAGCACCGCCCGGGAGTCGGCGCGGATCGAGGAGGCGCCGGGCCTGGGCCGGGTGCTGCTCGACGAGCCGGGGACAGTCGCGGCACTCGCCGCGGCAGTCAAGCCTGCGACCACAGTGCCCGACGGCATCGACCACGCCGCCTACGTCATCTACACCTCCGGGTCCACCGGCAGGCCCAAGGGCGTGGTGGTCTCGCACGAGGGCATCTCCAGCCTGGTCGCCACCGCCGAGGACCGAATGAGACTGGTCCCGGGTTCGACTGTGCTGCAGTTCGCCTCGGTCGGATTCGACGTCGCGGTGTTCGAGCTGTCGATGGCGCTGTGCACCGGTTCGCGGCTGGTGATCGTGCCGGACCGCTCCCGGGTCGCGGGCCCGGAGCTCACCGACTTCATGCACGAGCACGAGGTGACGCACGCGATCATCCCGCCGTCGCTGATGGCCGCGTTGCCGCCGGGCGCCCTGGTGCCCGCGGGCTGCACGGTGCTGGTCGGCACCGAGACGGTGCCGCCGGACCTGATCGGACGGTGGGCGGAGCGGCTGAACCTGCTGGCCGCCTACGGCCTCACCGAGGCGACGGTGAACAACACGCTGTGGCAGGCGCAGCCGGGCTGGAACCAGGCGGTGCCGATCGGCATCCCGGACCCCAACGAGCAGGCGTTCGTCCTCGACGCGCGGCTGCGGCCGGTTCCGGTCGGGGTCGCGGGCGAGCTGTACATCGCCGGCCGCGGTCTGGCCCGCGGATACCTCGGCAAGCCGGCGCTGACGGCGGGCCGCTTCGTCGCCAACCCGTTCGGCCCCGGCCGGATGTACCGCACGGGTGACCTGGCGCGCTGGCGCCCGGAGGGCAACATCGACTTCCTCGGCCGCGTCGACGACCAGGTGAAGATCCGGGGCTTCCGCATCGAGCTGGGCGAGATCATCGCCGCGCTCGCGGACAGCCCGGGCGTCAACCAGTCGGCCGTCGTCGCCGACCGGGACGGGTCGATCGCCCGGTTGATCGGGTACGTGGTGCCGCTGGAGGGTGCGGTCGTCGACCCGGCCGCGGTGCGCGCCCACGTGGCGTCGTCGCTGCCGGACTACATGGTGCCCAGCGTGGTCATCGTGCTGGACGGCCCGCTGCCGCTCACCCCGAACGGCAAGCTGGACCGCAAGGCGCTGCCCGCGCCGGACTGGGCGGAGCTGACCGGCGACGTCGCGCCGCGCACCGAGCGGGAGCGGGTGATCGCCGGCCTGTTCGCGGAGATCCTGCACCTGCCGTCGGTGGGCGTGCACGACAACTTCTTCGACCTCGGCGGACACTCGATGGCCTCCATGCAGCTGGTCGGCCGGGTCCGCACCGAACTCGGTGCGCAGCTGAGCATCCGTGAGGTGTTCGACGCGCCGACCGTGGCCGAGCTGGCCGAGCTGACGGTCGTCGATGCCGGCGGTCGTCCGGCGCTGACGCCCGCCGCATCGGCCACGGACGCGCTGGCACCGGTGCAGCGTCGGCAGTGGTCGGTGTACCGGGACACGGGCACGGCCAGTCACGCCCTCTCGCTGTACCCGCACCACCGCCTCGACGCGGACGCGCTGGCACGCGCCCTCGAGCTGGTGGTGTCGCGGCACCAGCCGCTGCGGACGGCGTTCGCCGCCGACGGCGTCGAGGTCCGCGGGGTGACGGTGGCGGGGCCACGACTGGAGGTCCTCGACGCGGGGGACGGCGACCTGGCCGCCCTGGTCTTCCAGCTCGCCCAGCGGCCGACGGACCTGACCGAGCACGCCCCGCTGCGGGTCACGCTGGCCGAGACGGCGGACGGTCGCCAGGCGCTGCTGCTGGTGATGCACTACCTGGCCGTCGACGAGTGGTCGGTCGTGCCGCTCCTCGGGGAACTGCTGGCGGGCTACGTCTCGCTGGTCGCCGGGTCCGAGCCGGAGCTGCCCGCGTTGCCGGTCGGCTACTCGGACTACGTCGCGTGGACGGACTCCGTACTGGGCGACGCGGACGACGAGTCCAGCAGGTACACAACCCAGCTCGGCTACTGGCGAGAGCGACTGGCCGGCCTCCCCGAGCGGCTGAGCCTGCCGGGGGAGCGGCCGGCGCGACCGGCGGGCGGCGACCTGGTGGGCCTGCCGATCGACGAGGCCCTGCACGCCGACATCGACGCGCTGGCCCGCCGGACCGGGACGTCGATGTTCATGGTCCTGCAGGCGGCGCTGGCCTCGGTGCTCACCGAATTCGGTGTGGGCGAGGACCTTCCGATCGGATCGCTGGTCGCGGGACGGCCGGAGGAGGCGCTGTCCGGGCTGATCGGATGCTTCTTCAACACCGTCGTGCTGCGCACCGACACCTCCGGGGACCCGACCTTCGCGGTACTGCTGGGCCGGGTGCGGGCGTCGAACCTGGCCGCGCTGGATCACCAGGACATCGGATTCGAGGACGTGGCAACGGCTCTCGGCGGCGAGGTGATGCGACCGCAGGTGATGATCGTGCACCACGAGCAGGCCAGCCTGGACGCCGTCGACGGTGTCTTCGGCCCGCTGCTGCCGGTCCCGGTGGGTGCGCCGGTCGCGGACCTGACACTGAGCTTCTACGAGCCGGTGGGGCCGGGGCCGGTGCACGCCTACCTGGGGTACCGGACCGACGTGCTCGACGCCGACGTGGTGGCGGCCCTCGCCGACAGGCTGTCGGCACTGCTCCGGGCGGTGTGCGCGGACGAGGGGCACCAACTCGGGCAGATCGGGCGGCCGCAGGGTGTGGGCATGCAGATTTAGGGTAGGCTGCGCTACTATTCACCTCGGTTCGATCGCTTGGACCGCATGCACTTCCGCACGTACCGAAGCCGCCGGCCGTACCGGCGAGGATGGATGGCAGCCATGGAACCGACACACGCCGCGGACGGCCCGTCCCGGCCGCTCGACCTGGTCGGCGTCGGGTTCGGCCCGTCCAATCTGGCCCTGGCCATCGCCATCGAGGAGCACAACGCGACGTGCGCCCCCGGCGAGCGGGTGGAGGCCCGCTTCCTGGAGCGGCAGGACACCTTCCGCTGGCACCCCGGCATGTTGCTCGACGGCGCCACCATGCAGATCGCCTTCCCCAAGGACCTGGTGACGTTCCGGAACCCGGCGAGCACCTTCAGCTTCTTCTCCTACCTGTTCGACAAGGGCCGGCTGGTGGACTTCGTCAACCACCAGACCTTCTTCCCGACCCGGCACGAGTTCAACGACTACCTCCGGTGGGCGGCGGAGCGGGTGGACGCAGACGTGCACTACGGCGCCACGGTGACCCGGGTGGGCGGCGTACGGGGCGCCGACGGGGCCGTCGACGAGTTCGAGGTGGAGACCGCGGACGGCCGGACGGTGCGCACCCGCAACCTCGCGGTCGGCGCCGGGCTCCAGGAGCAGATCCCGGACTGGGCCACCCCGTCGCCTCGGTGCTTCCACAACCACCAGTTCCTGTTCCGGATCGAGGAGCTGCCGGAGCTGGTGCACCAGCGCTTCGTGGTGCTCGGCGCCGGCCAGAGCGCCGCGGAGGTGGTGCAGTACCTGCACCGGCACTACCCGCAGGCCGAGGTCCACAGCGTGTTCTCCCGTTACGGCTACAGCCCGGCGGACGACAGCCCGTACGCGAACCGGATCTTCGACCCGTCCACCGTCGACGAGCTGCACGGCGCCGAGCGCCAGGAACGCGAGCGGGTGCTCGAGCTGCACCGGAGCACCAACTACTCGGTGGTCGACATCGAGCTGATCAACGAGCTGTACACCACCGAGTACCAGGAACTGGTGCGCGGAAAGCGGCGCCTGTTCATGCGACGGGCCTCGGAGATCTCACGCGTGGTGGACGGACCCGACGGCATCGAGGTCAGCGTCCGCAGCCGCCTCGACGACCTCACCGACACCCTGATGTGCGACGCGGTGGTGCTGGCGACCGGCTTCACGCCGACCCCGCTGAGCAGCGTGATCGGCGACCTGGCCCCGGCCGACGGCGTCGTGGCCGAGGTGGAGCGGGACTACCGGCTGGTGACCTCCCCGGACGTGCGCGGCGGCATCTACTTGCAGGGCGGGACCGAGAAGACACACGGGCTGACGGCGTCGCTGCTGTCCAATGTGGCAGTCCGTTCGGGAGAAATTCTTACTTCCCTGCTGCAAAATCGAACCGCTGGCCTCGATCTTGATAGTGTCGGGGTTTCCACGCTGGTGGATCATTCGAAGAACGAGTTTGCGACAAGCGAGGCCAGATGAGCACCAATCCCTTTGACGACGAAGACGGCCGTTTCTACGTCCTCGTGAACGACGAGGACCAGCATTCGCTGTGGCCGACCTTCTCTGACGTGCCGCAGGGGTGGCGTGTGGTGTTCGGCGAGGACAGCCGTCAGGCATGCGTCGAGTACGTCGAGAAGAACTGGACCGACATGCGGCCCAAGAGCCTGCGTGAGGCCATGGAGAAGGACAAGGCTGCCGGCAACAACTAGTCAGGCAGTTCGCTCCTGGCCGCCCGGCCTGCGGGGACGCAGCGTCGGGCGCCGGAGCGAGCCTGTCCGGCCGAGTATCCGCGGCCGCCGCAGCGTCCGGGCTCCCCATTCGCCGAGCGTGACGCCCGCGGCCAGCGCGACGCCGATTCCGAAGGCGGAGAGCAAAGCGCTCAGCCCCAGCAGCAGCTGGTTGTTCAGCAACGAGTACAGACCCCGGTAGAGCGAGAGACCGGGAAGCAGCGGGGTGATCCCCGCGACCGCGATCACCTGCGGCGGTGTCAACGCCCGCCGCGCCATCAGGCCACCGACGAAGCCGACGACCGTCGCCGCGATCGCCGATCCGACCACCGTCCCGATGTCGATGGTCTGGCTCAGCGAGTACACCAGGATCCCCGCGGCGCCGCCGAGACCGGCCGCCGTCAGCGCCCGCCGCTCCGCGTAGCAGGCCACCGCGAAGAACAGCGACGTGAAGGCGCCGGCGACCACCCGGATCGAGGCCTGCGCGAAGGCCGGCGTCTCCGGCGCGGTGGTCAGCGGCAGCGTCGAGCCCAGCGCGGCCGCCATCCGCAGCGACAGCGCGACACCGGCGATGATGCCGCCGGTCATCATCAACACCTCGAAGAAGCGGGCGACCGCGGTGATCGGGGCGCCGGTGATGGCGTCCTGGACCGACCCCACCAGGGACAACCCCGACAGCAGCACGATCACCCCGGCGGCGATGACCAGCGACGGACGGATGCTGATGCCCAGTTGCTCTCGGAAGGTGTAGAGCAGGCTGGCCGGCGCGGCGGCGATCAGCCCGCCGACCACGTGCTGGTAGAAGAACGGCAGCCCGATCCCGTTGAGCATCCGGTTGACCCGGTCGATGACCATCGTGGTGAGGAAGCTGACGATCGCGACCAGGACCCCGCCGCCGAGGAGGACGGACGCCGATGCCGCCATCGAGGCCCAGGCGAAGGTCGCCGTCCAGCGGTTGTAGGGGTGCGGGGCGTCGTTGATCGTGGTGAGCGCGTCGTGCGCCTCGCTGGGGCTCACCGCCTCGGTGCGCAGCCGGCGGGTGAGCGCGTCGACCGCGGCCAGGCGGGTGAAGTCGAGGGAGCGGTAGTGCACGATGCGCATGCTGGTGGCGGGCGGCATGGTCGGGCCGCGATAGGCGCTGATGCGGATCGAGTTGTAGGTGACGTCGACGTCGCAGCGGGCCAGGCCGTAGGTGGACGCCACGAACTGCACCTGCGCAGTGGTGTCGATCGCCGAGGTGCCCGACGCCAGCAGCACCTCGCCCGAGCGCACCGCGATGTCGAGCACCTCGGCCACCTGGGCGTCGTCGGTGAGGTCGACCGGCTGCAGCGGCGCGGGTGCGGCGGTGGGCGCGTCGACCACCGACCGTTCCTCGCCGATCAGCCGGTTCAGCCAGGCGAACACGTCCCTCGGGCGCAACGCCCGCACGTCAGGACACCGCGTCCTGCTCGCTGAGATCGGTTGCTGCGAAAGCGGATTCGAGGTCTACGTGGTGGAACATCGACGTCACCTGGTCGTGAACCACGCGGAAGGCGGCCGCCGAGGTCGATGTCTCGCCGGGATTGGAGGCGAGGGTTGCCTCTTCCTCGACGACCACCACGCCCTCGTAGACGAACATCCGCCCCGGGTTCAGGGTGAGTCCCGCGGTCGAAGCCCAGTCGCGCAGCGCGGACAGCCCCTGGCGGGCGCCCGTCGGATCGCCGATCTCCACGTCGTCACTGGACAGCGCGAGGAGGGTGTCGAGGTCGGAGTCGTTCAGCGCATCGTGCCACGCAAGGACCGTGGCGATCTCGGAGGTGCTCATGCCTGCAACGCTAGCCGTTTCCGTCGGTTGAGGGTGGCTGTGGACCGCCCTCGCGCGTCGGGCTCCGGCCGAGATCGGATGACCTCCCGTCGGTCGGGGATCTATGCTGCGAAGGCGACGACGCCCGTGCGCCGCCGTGTGCGGTGTTCGTCGAACGGAGTAGCGGCGATGGTCGCGAATCGTGGGAGACCGGTCACCGTCCTCGCATGCCTGTTCGCGGCGTTACTGCTGGTCCTCGCGGGGTGCACCTCGGGCCCGGCGCCCCGGTCGGGCGGCAACGCCGGCGCCGGCGGCGCCCCGGTCGCGTACCGGGAGCCGGTCCGGCTGTCGAGCAGCGACGGCGTCCTCGAGGTGCGACTGTCGGCCCACCAGGGCACGGTCGCGCTCGACACCGCCGCGGCGCCGGTCTCGAACTTCCTGCTCTTCGGGTACGAGGTGATCAGGGGCACGGCGTCGGACGGCTCGACGAGGGGGGACGACATCTACCCCGCGCCGACGTTGCGGGTCGACCCGGGCGAGCGCCTGATCATCCACTACGACAACGACCTGCAGGACCTGACGATCGAGGACTTCTACGACCCGGCCTTCACCCCCGCCGGCGGCGAGGTGCCGATCTACCCGCCCACGCTGGCGTCCGCGCCGCTGAACCTGCACACCCACGGGCTGCACGTGAGCCCCGACGGCAACGCCGACAACGTCCTGCTCGACATCCCGGCCGGGATGGGCAACGTCTACGACTACGCGGTGCCGACGGACATGCCGAACGGCATGTACTGGTACCACAGTCACCGCCACACGCTCACCGCCCAGCAGACCTACCTGGGGCTCGCCGGCCTCCTCGAGATCGGGCGGCCCGACGGCAACCTGCCGCTGGTCACACAGCACGACATCCCGATCCGCGACATGGCGTTGCAGTACAACTTCGTCTTCGACCGCAAGGGCGGCAGCCACCAACTCAACGACCCGAACTGGCCGCAGTACGTGAGCACGCTGACACCGCCGACGGACTCGCAGCTCGCCGACGGCAGCTACCGGCCGAGCCTGGCCCCGGTGAACTTCGCGGAGGCGACGGAGGGCTCCCGGTACGTCACCAACTGGTACAGCGGACCACTCTCGCCGGCCAACCACCGTGGGCAGAACCAGTTCGTGCCGGGCAACCTGCAGACCTTCACGAGCGATTCGACGACCGTCCCGGCGGACCCGTCGCTGCCCGAGACCGAGCGCGACGTGCAGTATACGGTGAACGGACAGTTCCAGCCGGAGCTGAAACTCGATCCCGGCCAGACGGAGATCTGGGTGCTGGCGAACATCAGCGACTTCGCCTACATGCCACTGCGTCTCACCGAGACGGCCACCGGCAACCACCCGACGTTCGCGGTCGTCGGGCAGGACGGCAATCCCTTCACCCGGGTGGAGCCGCCGGTCGGCGGCGACGGCACCCGGCTCGTCGTCCCGCCCGGGTCGCGGTTCGCGATCGCGGTGACGATGCCGAAGGTTGGCGACCTCGTCCTCGACATACCGCCACTGGAAGGGGCCGAGCCCGTCACCAACCCGGGCGTGCTCTACACCAACAACGGCACCGACGACCCGCCCGCGGTGCTGGGCACGGTGACCGTGGACCCGTCGGTGATCAGCTACGCCGACGGCTTCTTCACCTTTCCCACCCAGACGCTGCTGCACGCGACCCCAGGCAGCGGCCAGGGACGGACGACGGCGTTCGAGCCCGGCCAGAACCTCGACGCCTACACGTCTTTCGTGGACACCTCGGTGATGACGCCGGACGTGAAGCGCACGCTCACGGTCTCGGGCGGCTTCGGCAACGAGAAGGCCAGCACGAGCGACCCGAAGGCATTCACCTACGAGTTCGACGACAACACCTTCCCGAACATCCCGCTGATCCAGCCCCGGCTGAACTCGGTGGAGGAGTGGACGATCACCAACCTCAACAACGACGAACACCCGATGCACATCCACGTCAACGACTTTCAGGTGATGGAGGTCGTGGACCCGGTGGCGGGCACGAGGACCGGGGTGCAGCCGTGGGGCATGGACAACGTGAACGTGCCCGCGCCGGTGACCGACGAGAACGAGGCCGCGCTCGAGCCGGCCTCGGTGACGCTGCGCACCAAGTTCACCGAGTACACCGGCACCTTCGTGATCCACTGCCACCGCCTCAACCACGAGGACAACGGGCTGATGGCCCTCGTCAGCGTGATCCCGGAGGTGTCCACGTACGCGGTCGCGGTGCCGGGGTCGCCGGGCACCCCCGCGACGGTGCGGGTGCACGACGGCAACGGCGACAACGTGATTGCCGCCGTGACGCCGTTCCCGTCCTTCGAGGGAACCCCGACGGTGGCGATGGCCGACGTCAACGGCGACATGGTGCTCGACCTCGTGGCCGGGACCGGTGCGGGCGTGGCCCCGGAGGTGGTGGTCTACGACGGCGCCGACCGCGCCGACCGCGCCGTCGGACCGTTCACCGCCGAGCTGGCGCGGTTCGCGCCGTTCGACGCCGACTTCCGTGGCGGGGTGACCGTGGCCGGTGCGGACATCGACGCGAACGCCTTGGCCGACAATGTCATCGTGGGTACCGGCCCGGGCGCCCCGTCGCTGGTGAAGGTGTTCTCATCGACGCTGCCGGCGGAGCGGGGAACGGCGCCGGAGGTGTTCGCGAGCTTCGCGCCCTACCCGGGATCCGAGGCCGGGTTCACGGTCGCCACCGGTCTGGTCGACACCGCCTCGGGACGGGCCAGCATCGTCACCGCGCCGGGGCCGGGGGAGGCGCCGTGGGTGAAGACGTTCCGCTACGACCTGTTCCAGCCGACCGCCGCCGCGTCGGCGAGGGGCGGGCACGGCTCACACGGCGGGCACGGCGCTGCCGGCGTCGGCCCGGGCGAGCCGACGATGACGTCGGAGTTCCTGGCCTTCGACGAGGGGTACACCGGGGGTGTCTCGCTCGCGACGGGCTGGGTGGCCGGCGCCGAGGGCGGCGCGAAGAGCATCGTCACCGGCATGGTCGGCGGGTCGGGCACGGTGCGGGCCTGGTCGAGCGGGTCGCGCCTCGACGGCGAGCCGGGGATGTACACCGAGAGCCCGGACCACCACTCGGGCGCAGTGGATTTCCGGCAGATCGCCTCGTTCGAGCCGTTCGCGGGCGGCGGGGTGCGGGTGGCCGTCACCAGCACCACCACCGGCGCGGACCTGCTGGTCAGCGGCATGGGTGCGGCCGGCGCCGAGGTGCGCAAGATCGCGCTCGGCCGGGCGGACCCGCAGGCGACGACGGTGGTGCCGACTGTCGTCGGTGCGCTGGCTGCGCTGCCGGGAGCAGCGGGGTCGGTTCCGTTGGGCGGCCGGTAGTTTCGACAACAAGGGACCTGGCGGCAGTCCTCGGCGCGGCGGCGTGACTCGCCGCTGGCCGACGCGTCAGGGTCCGCCGGCGTACCGACCGGCCAGCTCCGCGCCGATCCGCGCCAGCTCGGCGCGCACCGACTGCGGCTCGAGCACCTCGACCGCGTCTCCCCAGCCCGCGAGGTTGCGGGCGATGTCCAGGGCCGTGGGCGCGGCCAGGCGGATCCGGGCGCGGCCGTCGTCGTCCTCGCCGTCGCGGTGGCAGTGGCGGCCGAAGTGGTCGCGCAGGATCGATGCGTTCCTCGGTTCGATCAGCACGGTCGCCCAGGTGGCCGAGCGCCGCTCCTCCATCTTCCCGGTGACCTCCTCCCAGGCGGCGGCCAGTTCGAAGTCGTCGGGCCGGTCGGCGGGCTGGTCGGTGGTCTCGGCCTCCGCGATCCGGTCCACCCGGAAGGTGCGCCGACCGCGATCGGTCCCGGCGATCAGGTACCAGGTGTCGTCCTTGTCGACCAGACCCCACGGCTCGACGAGGCGTTCGCTGCGTTCCCGGGCACCGCTGACGTAGACCAGACGGACCTTTCGCCGGCGGACCACGGCGTTCTGCAACAGCTCCACCACCTCCGGGCGGTCACGGTTGCGCTCGCCCCAGCGGGTCGGGTCGATCATGACGGCCTCCGCCGCCGCCTCGGCCTCGGCCCGGAACGTCTGTGGCAACGCGCGCACCAGTTTGCGCAGTGCTGCCTTGGCCTCGCCCGACACCGCCGCGGCCGGGCCGACGAGCAGGAACAGGGCCTGCGCCTCGGTGGCGGACAGGCCGGACAGGTCGGTGCGGGCGCCGCCGACGAGTGACCAGCCGCCGCCGCGTCCGGCCTGCGGGTACACCGGGATGCCGGCGCTCGACAGCGCCTCCAGGTCGCGGCGCGCGGTGGCCACGGACACCTCGAGCTCGTCGGCGAGCTCGGCGGCCGTCACCCGGCCGCGGGCCTGCATGAGCAGGAGGCTGGCGACGAGTCGGTCTGCGCGCATGTTTTTCAGTTTCCCCGTAAAAGTGCTCAGTTGGTGAGCACTTTGGTCGGAAAGATGGGTCCTGTCACCAACCGAACGAGGGAAGGAACCACCGATGTTGCGAGGACTCACCACCGTCAGCTTCTTCGCCGACGATGTCGCGGCCGCCAAGGACTGGTACACCGAGGTGCTCGGCATCGAGCCGTACTTCGCCCGCGAGATCGACGGGCACACCGCGTACGTCGAGTTTCGCATCGGCGACTTCCAGCACGAGCTCGGCATCGTCGACGCCCGGTTCGCGCCGCACGCCCGATCGGAGCAGGCCGCCGGCCAGGTGACCTACTGGCACGTGGACGACGTCGACGCGAGCTTCGAGCGGCTGCTGTCGCTCGGCGCCACCGTGCACGACAAGCCGGTCGAACGCGGACCAGGATTCGTCACCGCCTCCGTCGTCGACCCGTTCGGCAACATCCTCGGGGTGATGTACAACCAGCACTACCTCGACGTCCTCGGTGCGAAGGAGTCGTGAGGCGAACGCCACCGAGGCACTAGGGGACCTGAAAGGTCCCGAGCCCCGGGTTGACCAGAATCTTGTACCCCCACATGCCGTACGGGACGACCGTGTCGACGGCGGCGATCGCGGCGACCGTGCCGCTGCCGGTGACCGCCGTTGCGGGGGCGTATCGGCACCAATCCTCCGGTGCGGGGTCCCGGGTGTAGTCCCGCTCCACGATCCGGAGCGTGGTGGTGCCGGCGGCGCCGGTGGTCAGGTTCCGCCAGTTCACCGCCATGTCGAAGCAGTAGGTCCAGTCCGGAGCCCGCTCCGTCGCGAAGGTCACCTCACCGGATACACCCGTCGTCGCCGACGGCGTCACGGTCGTCAGCGGCGGCAGGTTCCAGCACGGGAACGTACTGCCCACGCATCCCACGAGGAACCGCACCGGGACCTGGAACACCGTGGTCGTCGCCGGTACCGGAGGCGGGTTGGCCGTCGCCGCGGCGGACGCGCAGAGCGGGAGGGCGAGCGCGGCCACGGATGCCGCGATGCGGGCGACGGCCGAACGACGAATTGCTGTGCGGCGCATGGCGTCAGCCTCCGGTAGATGTCGAGCTCGCGTGAGGCGGCGTCACTGCTCACCCTCCGCCGGCACGCGAGCCGCCGTGATGTGGGTCAGCACGCACAGCCAACGGTCGTCGCGTCGGACGAACATGTCCGACGTCCATTCGTCGGCCTCGAAGCGTTGGCCCCCGTAGTGCGCGGTGTTCGTCACCCGCGCCGTGAACACCGCGGTGTCACCGTAGACCCGGACCCTCGCCCCGCCGGCCCGGTCCATGGCGGAATGGGTCAACTCGCCCGATCTGACGAAGCCCAGGAACTGCGACTTCGGTGAGATCCCCGACTCGGAGACGATCACCCAGTCGTCCGCCATGAAGGCGGCAATTCGTTCGGCATCGTTGGAGACGATCGCCTCGTACCAGTCGTCGCAGATCGCGACGAGTTCCGCCCCGGCACCCGCGATCAGGTCGTCGTCCATGGAGTGCTCCCTCCCTCGCGTCGGGCAGTGCCACTCAGTTGTCGGGCACCACGGCGCCGCTGGCGGCGTCGACGTTCACGTCGTAGTCCCAGCCCTGGGTGTTGCGGATGTGGACGTGCCACACCGTCTTTCCGTTGTCCTGCTCGATCTCGGACGCGATGACCGTGCCACCGGGAACGGTGGCGACGGCGGTCTGCTCGGCCTGTTCCTTGGGGACCGTCACACCGGCGGGCGGCACGACGGGCGGCGTGGAGCTCTCGTCGTCCCGGTCGTCGCTCTCGGGTACCACCGCGCCGCTGGCGGCGTCGACGTCCACGTCGTAGTCCCGGCCGCCGGCGTCGCGGATGTGGACGTGCCACACCGTTCTTCCGTTGTCCTGCTCGAGATTGGACGAGGCGACGGTGCCGCCGGGGACGGTCGTGAGGGCGGTCTGTTCGGCCTGTTCCTTGCTGATCGTGGGCATCGCCGCCGTGCCGGTGCCCGGGGGCATGGACATTGACGCCATGGCGGTGCTTGTCGAGGCCGGGGGAGCCTCGTCGTCATTCGAGCCGCATCCCGCCAACAGCAGTAGCGAAGCCGCGGCAATGGGGATCAGGCTCGCACCTTTCACAATTCTCGTGGTCATTGCGGGGTCCTCGATTCCATCGACGGCGTGAACCTGCTCAACACGATACGCAGCGGCTCGTGGATCCGAGTGTCGTTGTCCACCATTAGTATTCGGCAGCAAACGAGTTCCGTGCAGGGGCTGTCGCCGCCGCGACCCGGGGCGTTGGCGACGGGTCGAAGCGGTGGGCGGCTTCTCAGCGGGGAGTGTCCTGGTCCCTCCCCGAGGCGAGGTCATCGCACCGCACCCGGACGAGCAGTTCGCCCTGGCGTCTGAGGTACTCCCGGCCGCCGTCGTCGCCGGCGGCGCTGTCGCGCAACGGCCCCCAGTGTGTCCGGGCCGCGACGACGGGATGGCCGGGGCGCTCGCCGAAGAATGCTCGGGCGAGCCCGCTCGGCGCCCGATCCGCGGCCCGGATCACCCGTGCCACGACGCGACCGTCGACGTCCGGCAGGTCGACCAGGTGCACGGCCAGGTACCGCGCGTCGGGGTCCCCGGCGGCCGCGGTCAGCCCGGCGCGCAGTGACTCGCCCATCCCGTCGGCCCAGCGCCTCGCGTACACGGCCTCGGCGCCCTCGGGCAGCGGCACATCGGCGGCGCCGAGCGCCACCAGGACCCGCCCACAGCCGCCGCCGCGAAGCGCGTCGACGGCAAGCTGAAGCCAGCGTCCCTGGTGTGCCAGGACTTTGGGTGACCCGTACCGCCTGCCCGCGCCCGCGGCGAGGAGCAGGCCCAGCACCTCGCTCACGACGCGCCCCGGCCGTGGATCGGGCCGGTCAGCCCGCCGAGCCGGCGCCCGGAGCCGCCCCGGCGCAGTGCGATGATCTCCGCGAGGATGGAGACGGCGGTCTCCTCCGGGGTCTGGGCGCCCAGGTCGAGGCCGATCGGTGCGGACAGGCGGGCAAGTTCGGCGTCGGTGACACCGGCCGCGCGGAGTCGGTCCACCCGGTCGAGATGGCTGCGGCGGCTGCCCATCGCGCCCACGTAGCCGGCACCGGACCGCAGCGCGACCGTCAGAACCGGCACGTCGAACCTCGGGTCGTGGGTGAGGACGCAGATCGCCGTCGAAGGGCTGACCGGCGCCTGCCCGAGGTACTGGTGTGGCCACATGACCACCACCTCGTCGGCCTCCGGGAACCGCTCCCTGGTCGCGAACACCGGGCGGGCGTCGCACAGGGTCACCGAGTACCCGAGCGTCTTCGCGGCCCGGGTGAGCGCGTGTGCGAACTCCATGGCCCCGAACACCAGCATCCGCGGCGGCGGGGTGACCGACGAGATCAGCACGGCCAGGCAGTTTTCCGTACACTCGCCGTTCTCGCCCAGCCGCACGGTGGTGGCGGTACCGGCGTCGAGGTGGGTCCTGGCCCGGGCCACGACCGCGGCGTCCAGGAGCGGATCGCCGCAGGACCCGGCGCAGGACTCGGCGGTGACGACCACCGTCCCGCCCAGACGGGGGCCGCGGGAGACGACCGTCCCGCATGCGACCGGCCGCCCTGCCGCGACCGCGTCGGCCGCCAGCGCGAGACCCGGGAGTGCGCCGGGCCCGGCCGGCTGCACCAGCACCGCCATCGATCCGCCGCACATCAGGTCCGCCCCGCCGAACTCGTCGTCGCCGACGGCGTACCGGCGGACGACGGGCCGCCCGGTGTCCATCACCTCGACGGCGGTGTGGAACAGGTCGCTCTCGACGCAGCCGACGGAGATGCTCCCGGCCACCACACCGTCCCGCGCGACCGCCATGACGGTGCCGACCGGGCGGGGGGTAGACCCCGACGTGCAGGCGATTGTCGCGAGGGCGCAGTCGGTTCCGGCCGCCTGCCAGGCGGCGACCTGCTGCAGGACCTCGCGCGTCGTCACGGCAGCGTCCAGAACTGCCTGGTCACCAGGTAGAAGACGACCACCCAGAACGTGGTGGCCGCCGCGACGATCGCGGCCCCGCGGAGGTTCGTCCTCGCCTCCGGCACGTCCGGGGGCGGTCGCAGCCAGCGCCTCAGCAGTCGGTTCACGTAGTACGGCATCGTCACGAAGGTCATCGCAAAGCTGGACAACAGGTTTCCGACGAGCAGCCCGAGCCAGAGCGGCATCTTCAGCGGCGACAGCGCGAGGGTGAGCAGAACGACACTGGGGTAGAGGCCCACCCAGACGGCGACGGACGTCTTGGTGTCCGACGGCGGCGGTGCCTCGTTTCCCTTCTCGTCGAACGCGAACCAGCTGCCGAAGGAGTTGTCGACGGTGCGGGAGGCGAACTCGTGGAACCGCTCGCCCTCGGCCAGGAGCTGCTGCCGCTTGTCGGAGGTGAGCCACGTGAAGAGGTTCGCGGCGTTGTCGTAGCGGTAGAGCGCGGTCCACTCGTCCTGGATCCCCTCGATGGGGCGGAACAGTTCGCTGCCACGAAAGCCCTCGAACTTGCACTCCGCCAGCCGCATCCGGTTCTGCCACTCGAGGAAGGCGTCGATGTTGTCGGGCGCCACGCGGTGGGTCACGACGACCGTCACCAGTTGGTCCGTCGGCCGGGATCCGCCGGTGATCACCTGCTGCGTCGCGGGGCCGTCGAGGTACTGCTGCCCCCGGTCGAGCCAGGCCTGGCGGGTGGCGCTGTTGATCCAGGCCTGCACGTTGGCGACGGAGTCGAAGCGGTAGACCACCACCCAGTCGGGTTGCACGGCGGTGGGCGCGGCGATCTGGGCGCCGAGGAAGCCGGCGTAGTGCGACGCGGCGACGTTGATCTCCTCCTGCCAGGCCTTGAACTCCGACTCGAAGCCCGGTCGCACCCGCTGCCCGATGATCACCGTTGCGGTGTCGCGGACGCGTTCCTCGGCCGTCATCGCACTCTCCTACGGTTGCGCCGGCGGGCGGTGGGCCGGCGCCCCGGCCAGTCGGCCGTAGATGCGCTCGGGGGTGAGCGGCAGCGCCCGGTAGCGCACCCCGGTCGCGTTCTCGAGGGCGTTGGCGAGCGCCGGCGCGACCGGGTTGATGCAGCACTCAGCCATGCCCTTCGCGCGCATCGGCCCGACGGAGTCCGCCGACTCGACCAGCAGCACCTCGGTGCGGGGCACGTCGGCGTAGGTGGGGATGCGGTAGTTGCGCAGGTTCGGGTTGACCATGTTGCCGCCGCCGTCGACGTGGAAGTTCTCCGTCAGCGCGAACCCGATGCCCTGCGCGACGCCGCCCTCCACCTGGCCCCGCACCTGCGCCGGGTTGATCGCCACCCCGGCGTCGGTGGCGTGGACGCTGCGCAGGATCCGGACCTCGCCCGTCACCCGGTGCACGGCGATGCGGAATCCGTGCGTGTTGGACACGACGCTGCGCGGCGACCCGTACGCCTTGCGCGCCGCCGCGAACCGGATGCCGCGCCTGCGGCCCGCCTCCACCAGTTCGGCCAGCGACAGGCGGGTGCCGCCGCAGACGACGCCGTCGTCGTCCATCGCGCAGGAGGCGGCGGCGACGCCGGCCCGCGCGGCCGCGAAGGCGAGGATCCGGTCGCGCAGGGCGTCCGCCGCCCGCAGCACCGCGGTGCCCGCGACGAACAGGCCCGCGCTGGCGAACGCGCCGGTGTCGAAACCCGTTCGGTCGGTGTCGGACTGGACCAGACGCACCCGCGACGGCGTGGTCCCCAGTTGGTTCGCCGCGATCTGCACGTGTGCGGTGGAGGTGCCCTCGCCGAACTCGACGGTGCCGACGGCGAGCTCGTAGACACCGTCGTCGCCGAGGGTCACCCAGGCCTCGGAGACATGCTCGGTCGGGGGAGCGGTCTCGTGCAGCGAGCTCGCGGCGCCGGTCCCGACGAGCCAGTCGTCGCCGGCCGGTGGCTCGGGACCGCCGGCCCGCAGCGCCTCGTCGACCAGGTCGATGCACTTCCCGAGCCCGTCCTCCGCGAACACGACGTCGTCGGGCCCGTCCTCGAACGCGACGAGCGAGTCGCCGGGGCGCACGATGTTGCGGCGTCGCAGCTCGAGCGGGTCCATGCCGAGCGCGACCGCCAGCTCGTGCATCGCGGACTCCACCGCGAACGCGGGCTGGGTCATGCCGTACCCGCGCAGTGCGCCGCTCGGCACGGTGTTCGTGTACACGGAGTACGCGTCGTACTTCTTGTTGGCGCAGCGGTAGATGGAGACCGCCGCCCCGCCCGCGAACAGCGTCTCGCCGCCGTGGTTTCCGTAGGCGCCGGTGTTGGAGACGCAGCGGATCTTCATCGCGGTGAGGGTGCCGTCGGCCTTCGCGCCGAGGGTGACCGTCAGCTTCATCGGGTGCCGGGGCGAGGCCGTCGTGAACTCCTCCTCCCTGGTGAACTCCAGGCAGACCGGGCGCCCGGTGTCCAGCGCGGCGAGGGCCACCAGGTCCTCGGAGATCACCTCCTGCTTGCCGCCGAACCCGCCGCCGACCCGCATGCAGAACACCCGCAGCTGGTCGGGGCGCAGGGCGAACAGGTGGGCCAGCTTGACCTTCGCGATCGAGGGCGACTGGGAGCTGGTCCGCACGTGCAGGCGGCCCTCCTCCATCCACGCGATGGACCCGTGCGTCTCCAGGTGCGCGTGCTGCACGCGCGGGGAGGAGTAGGTGCCCTCGTGGACGACGTCGGCCTCGGCAAACCCGGCTTCGACGTCGCCGACGTGCCCGTGCAGTTCGAGCAGGACGTTGTGCACGGGGTCCCGCACGAACGGGTCGTGCGAGCCGTGCAGCGCGGGCGCGCCGTGGGCCATCGCCTGCTCGGGGTCGAACACCGCGGGCAGCACGTGGTACTCGACGACCACCCGGCGGCAGCCCTCCTCCGCGGCCGCGACGGTGTCGGCCAGCACCGCGACCACCCGCTGCCCGACGAAGCGCACCGTGTCGTCGAGGATGTAGGTGTCGTCCGGGTCGACGAGGTGGTCGGTGTGGATCGCGGTGGTGAAGCGCTTCCGCGGCACGTCCTCCCAGGTGTAGACGCGGTGCACGCCGGGCACCGCGAGCGCCGCGGACTTGTCGATCGAGACGATGCGGGCGTGCGCGTGCGGCGAGTGCAGCACCTTCAGGTGCAGCAGGCCCTCGATCTGGGTGTCCATGGTGAACTCGGCGCGGCCGGTCACCACGTCGGTGGCGGCCGGGGCGCCGACGCTGGTGCCGACGGCACGGCCGGGCTCCGCGACCTCGATCGCGGCGACCCCGTGCACGGCGTCCTCGATCGACCGGTAGCCGGTGCAGCGGCAGAGGTTTCCCTTGAGTGCGCGCGGCAGGTCCGCCTTCTGCTCGTCGGTGAGGCTCGCGCAGGTCATGACCATGCCGGCGGTGCAGAAGCCGCACTGGAAGCCAGGGGCATCGCGGAACTGTCGTTGCATCGGATGCAGATTCTCGGGAGTGCCCAGGCCCTCGATCGTCGTCACCGCGCGGCCGKCCGCGCGGAACGCGGGGGTGATGCAGCTGTGTACCGGATCGCCGTCGAGCCACACCGTGCAGGCGCCGCAATCGCCTGCGTCGCAACCCTTCTTGACCCCGTGGTGGCCGAGTTCCCGCAAGTGCGTCCGCAGGCACTGGCCGGGGCGCGGCTCCTCGTCGAAGGTCTTGCCGTTGACGGTGTACGTCATGACCGGTCTCCCGACTAGAGCTCGATGCGGATCTCCTCGGCGAAGTGCCGCGCGAGGTGGTGGCGGTGCTCGGGGGTGCCGTTCGGGTCGTCGAACCACAGGTCGTCGGGGAGGGAGTCGATGCTGCGCCGCATCGTCTCGGTGTCCGGCACGGTCTCGAACTGCAGGCGCACCGGGCGCGTGGTGCCCGCCGTGATGGTGAGGGCGAGGTCGGCGGTGCCGGGGGTCTGGGTGGCGATCATGAACAGGGTGGAGCGCCCCAGCCGGGTGAGGGTGAAGCGGCGGTGGGTGTGGCGTTTGCGCAGCGCGGTGGCCGGGATGTCGATGCGGCGCAGAACCTCGCCGGGCGCCAGCACATTCCGGTGGTCGCCGGTGACGAAGTCGGCCGCGTCGACGATGCGCTGCGATCCGTCGGGCGCCCACAGCGTGTAGGTCGCCTCGAGTGCCACGGTCATCGTGATCATCGGGCCCGCGGGCAGCGACATGCAGATGTTACCGCCCACGGTCGCCGAGTTCCACACCTTGAACGAGGCCAGGAACGCCTCGCAGCTCGTCCTCAGCAGCGGGCCGGCCCGCCAATCACTCTGCGGCGCAAGGTCGTACAGATCACGTACCGTGCACGTCGCGCCGATCTCCAAGCCGGACTCGCTCGGCACGAGGGCGTCCCAGCCGAGTGCGGTGAGGTCCACCAGCCTGCGCAGTTCGGGCTGCGGAACGGAGAACAGCCAGGTTCCCCCGGCCAGCCAGGCATCGCCGTCGCGCCAGTCCGCGCCGGGGCGGTCGGGTGGTCGCCGCACGACATCGCTGATGGTGTTGAGATCCATGGGACCGCTCCCGTCAGGGAATGTGTCGTGCCAAACATACGCCGACCGGGTCCGCGCGGGTCGGCGTTTGGGGCGCCGGGAGGCATATTCGTGCGGCCTCGTATGGCTGGTCCGGCCGGGTGGGTCTCCGTATGGCGCGCCTGGCGTGGCGGTGCTCAGTTTCCCGGGGTGATCAGGCCCGATTCGTATGCGAGCACCACGGCCTGCACCCGGTCACGCAGGTCCAGCTTCGACAGAATTCGTCCCACATGGATTTTCACGGTGCCCTCGGACACCTGCAGGTCGCCCGCGATCTCGCGATTCGACCGGCCTGCCGCGAGCCCGGCGAACACCGTCCGCTCCCGGTCGGTGAGCGCGTTGAGCACCGTGTCGCGCCGGGCCTGCCGGTCCGGTTCGGGCAGAAGCGGCATGAACTGGTCGATCAGGCGTCGGGTCGCGGTCGGAGCGAGCACGGCCTCCCCGTCGGCCACCGTGCGAATCGCGGCGAGTAGAGCCGTTGGGGGCGCGTCCTTGAGCAGAAACCCGCTGGCACCGGCCTTCAGGCCGGCATAGAGGTACTGGTCGACATCGAAGGTGGTGAGGATCAGGATCTTGGAGGCGGGCTGGGCGTCGAGAATGGCGGCGGTGGCCGCGATGCCGTCCATGGCAGGCATCCGGACGTCCATCATCACGACGTCCGGTTCGAGGGCCGCCGCCATCCGGACCCCGGCCGCGCCGTCCCCGGCCTCGCCGACCACCTCGATATCGGACTCGGCCTCCAGGATCAGCCGAAATCCCATTCGCAGCAGGGATTGATCGTCGACCAACAGCACACGAATCACGTGCTCTCTCCTTCGTCCAAGCGAAGCCGCGCGGAGACCCGCCAACCGCGGGGCCCCCTCGGACCGGACCGCAATATGCCGCCATATGTGTGGACTCGCTCCCGCATGCCGATCAGGCCGCCGCCCCCGCCGGACGGCGTCGTCGCGGCCGCCCCGGCACCGTCGTCCTCGACGTCCACCCGGATCTCGCCGGGCAGGTACCGCAGGCGCACCGAGGCGCGGGTGCCCTGGCCGCCGTGTTTGAGGGTGTTGGTGAGCGCCTCTTGCACCAGCCGATAGACCGTCAGCTGGATGGTGGCGGGTAGGTCGGTGGCGTTCCCGTGCACCTCGAGTGAGGTCGGCAGTCCTGCGTCACGCACCCGGGCGATGAGCACGTCGAGTTCGGCCAGGTCCGGGACGGGCGTGAGCGCGTCATCCCCGGGGTTCCCGGTCTCGTTCTCGCGCAGGACTCCGAGCAGCCTCCTGGTGTCGGCCAGTGCCTGTCGGCCGGTGGCGGACACAGTGCGCATCACCTCGATCCCGCGTTCGGGCGAGGTTGCGCTCGCGGCGACCGCACCCTCGCTGAGGGCAACCATGACGGTCAGGTGGTGCGCGACGATGTCGTGCATCTCGCGGCTGATCCGCGCGCGTTCAGCGGCCGCGGCCAGCTCGCCCTGCTGGTCGCGCTCGTGTTCCAAACGCACCGCGCGATCGCGGAGTTCGGCGAGGTATGCGCGCCGCGTCGATGCGTACAGTCCGAGCCCGAGTGCGGTACCGACCAGGCCCGACACGAGGATCGAGGCGTGCCACCAACTGCCGTCAGTGCTGCGGACGGTGGCGACGATCATGGCGAATTCGAGGACGGCCGCCGCCGCAAGCGCCTCCAGTCGCGATTGCGCCGCGGCGACGGTGTAGAGCGCGATGAGCAGGCCCAGGTCGGCGGCGAGATTGTCGTTCCAGAGCCCGACGGCGACCGCGCTGATCAGGACCCAGGTGAATACCGGGATCGGAAAGATGCGCCGGATCGTCAGCGGGGCAAGCACGACGACCAAGACCGCGATCGCGACCCAGGGCGGGCCCTCGCCGTCGTGGAACAGGTCGGGCATCGCCACCGCCACCGCCAGCGCCGCGACGATCGCATCAAAGGCCCAGCGGGCCGACGAGCGGTCATCGAGATGTTCCGCCGGGCGGAGGCAACGCATGGTGGTCATTGTCGCGTGTGCCCCCTCTATCGCCTCGGTGACTCCGACTCGATCGACGCTAGAACCACTATGCCCGTCTTTGCATCGTCCGAGCGGACACAATCGGGGCCTGTCGGGTATGCCCCAAGGCCTATGCGCATGTACGCCGCAGGTCGCGATCTTTCTGAAATACGTAGTCCTGTATCGGTTTTAGTGAATTCAACTGCTCTACTGGGTCGGCGTCCAGGGTGGATGCGCTGGATCGGGAGGGCAGGTCGATGTCGATCAATTGTGAATTGCGTTCGAGGAGGGCCCTGTGCGCCGTCGTGGGGGCGCTCGTGGTGGCGGTCGGGGCCACCGGATGTGGTGGCACGGGTGAGGGCTCCGCATCGGTTGTCTCGGAGTCCTCGGCGCCCGCCGGCGTGCAGATGGATCAGGCGACGACCGCGAAGCTGGACTCGGCAATAGCGGAGGCGGTCAGTAAGACCGGGGTACCGGGCGCGATCGTGGGCGTGTGGGGACCGAACGGCAGCTATGTCAGAGCGACGGGGACGGCGGACACCGCGACCGGTGCTCCCATGAAGACCGACTTCTACAGCCGGATAGGTAGCGTGACCAAGACTTTCACCGCGACGGCTCTGCTGCAGCTGGTCGATGAGGGCAAGGTCGGACTCGATGATCCGATCTCGAAGTACGTCGACGGTGTGACCGAGGGCGACAGAATCACCCTGCGCCACCTGGCGGGCATGCGAAGCGGGCTGGCCGACTACACGTACGCCGAACAGTTCGTCACCGATTTCCTTGCCGACCCCAAGGGGGATTTCAGCCCGGGGCAGCTGGTGGGATACGTCAAGGGCGACCCGCTGCATTTCGAGCCGGGTGACCGGCTTGAATACTCCAACACCAACTTCATCCTGCTGGGGATGGTCGTCGAGAAGGTATCGGGGGACTCGCTGACGAACGTCATCAAGGGGAAGATCCTTGAGCCGCTGGGGATGAAGGACACCAACTTTCCCACGTCGAACGCTTTTCCGGAGCCGCACGCTCAGGGTTACACGACGCAGACGAAGGACGAGACGCTCGGGGTCGCGACCGATTGGAATCCGTCGTGGGGGTGGGCGGCCGGTTCGATGATCTCGACGCTCGACGATCTGCGGACCTGGGCGCACGCGCTGTTCAAGGGCGACCTGCTCGACGCGGATACCCAGCGGCAGCGATTGCAGATGCTGCCGGCTCAGGAGATTGATGGCGTCGGGTATGGCCTCGGGGTCTTCGATGTGCAGGGATGGATCGGGCACAACGGGAGCCTGCCCGGCTACAAGAGCGTCGTCGTGTACCTGCCGGAGAAGGATCTGACCATGGTCATTCTGATCAACTCGGACGTCGACACGCTGGACACCGGGTCGAGCGGTGTCCTCGCCACCGCGATCACCGAGGTGATCAGTCCCGATCACCTCTACACGTTGAGCGGATAGGTCCGGTAGCCGGCCAGGCGCGCATTCGCGCTGTCGGTTTCGGGGCCTCGGAGGCGGCCAGATATGATGGGCGCGCTTTGTCCGCCTCCTTAGCTCAGTGGTAGAGCACTCGCCTTGTAAGCGAAAGGTCGTCGGTTCAATCCCGACAGGAGGCTCCACCGGAAACGGGCGTCTGCCAGTAGAAATGCTGGGGCGCCCGTTTTCGTCGTTTCCGGTGGCCACTCGGCGGTCGAACGCGGCCGGGAGCGGGACGCCGAGCGGTCAATTCTTGGCCTCGCACGGGCGGGGCGGCGGAGTTAGTCTGAGGCCCCGGCGGGCCGCAGAGAGGGCTGGACCAGCCGGGGCTGCACCGCCCGTGCAGGAGGCGGGCGGTGCAGTCGGTGACGATAGCGTAAATCGCTTTGACCAGCCACTATACGGACGTCCAACTATCCGGGGGTGCCCGGGCGGCGGGTTCGGTGGGCGCCGTCGCCGGTCGGTGTTCGACACTCTCCGAGTCGTGCACATCTGCCGAGAATCGGCCGTCGGGCATTTCCCGGCCCCGGTCTGTTGCATTCGGCAGGTGGGAGGACGAGCGTGGACAGTGCTCCACTCTTGCGGAGCAACCCGTCGAGGTCGTTCCGCATCTGTCCCGACGGTATCTCTGGAGGAATCATGCTGGGACTCGTGATCGGACTCGGCGGTGCCGCGGTCGGCATCGGACTCGGGCTTGCCGGCGCGGCGGTTGGTGTCGGAATCGGACTGCTCGGTGCCGGCGTCGGAATCCTGCTCAGTGACGTGAAGGCCAAGCATCACATTCGCCCGCTCGAACCCTGACCGGGTACGTGGTGACCGATGCGGCGATCCTCCCCGATCGTGGTGAGGACGCCGACCGAGATTCGGGTGCCGCCCTCGCACGGCACCCGCTGGCCTGGCTGCACTCGCACCTGACCCACAGGCGTGGGGTCACGGGTGCCCGGCCCGTCCCCGTCGGCGCGAACGAGGTCCTCGAGCGGTTGGCGACCCTGCCCGTCAGCGTGTGGACCTACCGCTTCGACCACGACTCGGTGCGGCACCTCGGTCCGATGGCGCAGGACTTCGCCGACACCTTCGGGCTGGGGTCGAGCGATCGCACCATCGCGGTCGTCGACGCGAACGGCGTCTGCCTGGCCAGCGTCCAGGCGCTCTACCGACGTCTCGTCGCGGTCGAGACCGAACTGGCCGAGTTGCGTGCCGAGCCGCCCGGGGCCGTCGACCGGGAGCCTTGAGCCGCGGAAAGCGGATTCGGGCACTATCCTCTGTCGGACACCGCCTTTCGGTGAAGGAGCGAGATGCCCGAGACCCGTGATGCCTGAGACAACGATCGACGCACCCGGCGGGCCGATCGGCGCGGTGCTCGAGGTTCCGGCGGGGGCCGGTCCGTGGCCCGGCGTGGTGGTGGTGCACGACGCGCTGGGGCTGAGCCGCGACATCCGGGGCATCGCCCGCCGGATTGCCGACCGCGGCTACCTGACCGTCGCGCCCGACCTCTACTCGCGTGGCGGCATGGTCCGCTGCGTGACGCGGACCTTCCGGGAGCTGATCCGGCGTCACGGCCGGTCGATCGACGACCTGAACGCCGCCCGCGAGATGCTGCTCGCCCGACCGGACTGCGACGGGGCGGTCGCCGTGGTGGGCTTCTGCATGGGCGGAGGTTTCGCGCTGGTCATGGCGCCCAAGGGTTTCGACGCCGCGGCACCGTTCTACGGGCCGCTGCCCCGGCATCTCGACGAGGCGCTCGGCGGGGCCTGCCCGATCGTCGCGAGCTTCGGTGCCCGCGACCCGGTCCTGCGCGGCGCCGGGCCGAAGCTGACCGCCGCGCTCGAGCGCCTGGACGTGCCGCACGACGTGGCGACCTACCCCGGCGTCGGCCACAGTTTCGCGAACCAGTTCCCGGTCGGGCCCGCGGCGCCGCTGCTGCGGGTCGTCGGGATGGGCTACGGCGCCGAGCAGTCCGAGGACGCCTGGCGCCGGGTCTTCGCCTTCCTCGACGCGCACCTGCCGTCGCCGCCGGCGGAACCCGGCAGCTAGGTCAGCTCGGTCCCGTTGGCGCGGCCGCCCTTGAGCCACCGCCCGGGCAGCCGGCCGGCGAGGTCGCCGAGCGGCCCGACCGCTGAGCTGAGCACCCCGACCGTCTCGCGGAGCAGTTCGATGCTGTCGCCCATCTTCTCCAGGTTCGGGGCCAGGGCCGCCAGCGTCTCCGACAGCGACACGATCTGGTCCAGTGGGCCGCCCTCGGCGATGATGCGTTCGACGGCGCCGTCCTCGGCGAGCAGTGTCTCGAGGATGCCGCCCTCCTCGAGCGCACGGTCGATGAGGCCGCCCTCCTTGGTGAGGGTTTCGAGCGGTCCGGCGCTGGCGGTGAGCCGTTCGAGCGGGCCGTCCTCCGCGGTGAGCCGGTCGAGCAGGCCTCCGGGGGCGAGCAGGCGCTCGACCGGGCCGTCCTCGTCGAGCAGTCGGTCGACCGGCCCGCCGGTGGCGAGCACCCGCTCGAGCGGCCCGCCGGGCTCGATGATCCGCTCGAGGGTGCCGCCGGGGGCGGTCAGCCGGTCGACCACGCCGCCCGGTTCGAGCAGCCGGTCCAGCGGACCGCCGGGCCGCATCGCCTGGCCCAGCGGTCGCTGGTCGGAGGCCAGTTCGGCGACCTGCTGCAGCAGCTTCAACGGGCCCGACGGGTTGGCCGAGGACGCCCCGCCGCCCGATGACGCCGACAACATCAGCCGTGCGGCGCTGAGCGCGGTCTCGGCAACGCCGAGCGCCGAGTCGGCGAGCGAGAGACTCACTCGGGCCGGCAGTGTGACGAGCGCCACCAGGTTCATGCGGTAACTGTAGCCCGGTGCCGATGGACAATTCGGGCCCCGAGCGGCGCCGACGCAGGGCCTGTCAGTGCAGGACCTTGAGCCCGACCACGCAGCCGACGATGCCGAGGATCAGCAGGACCTTCACCACCGACGCGGACTCGCTGCCCGTGACCATGGCGTAGGCCACGGTCAGGCTGGCGCCGATGCCGACCCAGACCGCGTACGCGGTGCCGATCGGCAGGGTGCGCATGGCGTAGGCCAGGCCGACCATGCTGGCGGCGAGCGCGACGCCGAACACCGCGGTGGGTGCGAGACGGCTGAAGCCGTCGGACTTGCCGAGGGCGGTGGCCCAGACGGCTTCGAGGACACCGGAAATGACGAGAATGATCCATGCCATGGTGACTGATTCTCCCAAGGCACCGTCTTGTCGCTGTCCGGGTACGGTGCGCTCGTCCGGGGTGTCAGAGTGACGCCACCACCGTAGCAACAGCTCACGGTCGAACCGAAGCCACTGTGAGCAATCTGTCCCGGCGGCCGCCGCGCGGCTCACAGGAAGTTCCCAGCGAACCATCAGCCGGCGGACAGGGCCCGCGGTGATGATGGGGAACGTGAGTGCCAACCGAACCGAAGCCCGGGTGCTGGTCGTCGACGACGAGCCGAACATCGTCGAACTGCTGTCCGTGAGCCTGCGCTTCCAGGGATTCGAGGTGGCGACCGCGTCCAACGGCGCGGAGGGACTGGACCGGGCGCGGGCGTTCCGGCCCGACGCCCTGATCCTCGACGTGATGATGCCCGGCATGGACGGCTTCGGCCTGCTGCGCCGGCTGCGCGCGGACGGCGTCGAGGCGCCGGTGCTGTTCCTCACCGCGCGGGATGCCGTCGACGACAAGGTCACTGGGCTGACCCTCGGCGCGGACGACTACGTGACCAAACCGTTCAGCCTCGAAGAGGTGGTCGCGCGGCTGCGGGTGATCCTGCGCCGCGCCTCCCGGGACGGCGACGTCGCCCCGCCGTCCCGAATCCGGTTCGCCGACATCGAACTCGACGACGACACCCACGAGGTGTGGAAGGCCGGCGAGCCGGTGGCGCTCTCGCCGACCGAGTTCACCCTGCTGCGGTACTTCATGGTCAACGCGGGCGTGGTGCTCAGCAAGCCGCGGATCCTGGATCACGTGTGGCACTACGACTTCGGCGGCGAGGTCGGTGTGGTCGAGTCCTACGTGTCGTACCTGCGGCGCAAGGTGGACACCGGGGACACCCGGCTGATCCACACGCTGCGCGGCGTCGGGTACGTCATGCGCGAGCCCCGGTAGGGGGCGTGATGCGCCCGCTGCGCCGGATGCCGTTGCGGTTCACCCTGGTCGCCGCGCTGCTGGTGCTCGCCGGTCTCGGCCTGCTGGCGTCGGGGGTCGCGGTGACCTCGGCCCTGGAGAACTCCCTGATCGCCCGCACCGACGCGACGCTGCGCGACGCCGCGCATGGCTGGGCGAAGCCGCGGGGGGACCGGCCCCTGCCGCCGCCGGGCGAGGCCGGACCCGCCCGGCCGCCCACCCAGTTCTACGTGCGCACGGTGACGAACGACGGGACGGTGAACCCGCCGATCAACGACGGCAAGCTCGACCCGGACCTGCCGGTGGACCCCGGCCCGGACCCGGTGACGGTCGGCTCGATCGGGCACCCCGACCAGCACTGGCGGGCCCTGACCGCCGTCACCCCCGAGGGCGCCGTCACGGTCGCGATCCGGCTCGCCGACGTCGACCAGACCGTGGAACGGCTGGTCGGACTGCAGGTGGGGATCGGCGTCGTGGTGCTCAGCGTGCTCGGCGTCGCGGGCTACCTGGTGGTGCGCCGCAGCCTGCGTCCGCTGGTGGAGGTGGAGCACACGGCGGCGGCGATCGCGGCGGGGGACCTGCACCGCCGGGTCCCCGAGCGCGACGAGCGGACCGAGGTCGGCAGGCTGTCGGTGGCGCTCAACGGGATGCTCGCGCAGATCCAGACCGCGTTCGCCGCGACCGAGGCGTCCGAGGAGTCCGCCCGGCGCTCCGAGGGCCGGATGCGCCGGTTCGTCGCCGACGCCAGCCACGAACTGCGCACCCCGCTGACCACCATCCGCGGCTTCGCCGAGTTGTACCGGCAGGGCGCGACCACCGACACGGACATGCTGATGGCGCGGATCGAGGGGGAGGCGTCGCGGATGGGTCTGCTCGTCGAGGACCTGCTGATGCTCGCCCGGTTGGACGCGCAGCGACCGCTCGCGCAGGAGCACGTCGACCTGCTGGCGGTGGCCTCCGACGCCGTCCACGACGCCCGCGCGATCGCCCCGGACCGGGAGATCGCGCTGGAGGTGGTGGACGGGCCGGGCTGCCCGCAGGTGCTCGGTGACGACGCGCGGCTACGGCAGGTGCTGACCAACCTGGTGAGCAACGCGCTCGGGCACACCCCGGACTCGGCCTCGGTCACCGTGCGCGTCGGCACCGTCGGGTCGCACGCGCTGCTCGAGGTCGCCGACACCGGTCCGGGCCTGGACGAGCAGGCCCGCGAGCGGGTCTTCGAGAGGTTCTACCGCGCGGACACCTCACGCACCCGGCAGTCCGGGGGCAGTGGTCTGGGCCTGTCGATCGTGGCGGCCCTCGTCGCCGCCCACGGCGGCACCGTCACTGTCGAATCGCCCGCGGCGGGCGGCGCGGTGTTCCGGGTGCTGTTGCCGCGCGCCGACGCCAGGCGCTGACGCGCTCGTGCGGTTGACGGGTCCACAGACCCGTCAACTCGCCTGTCCCGATGCGGCGTTCGAGCTCGGCGATGTTGTCGACGCTCTCCACGCTGCCGCCGGCCAGTCGCCCGTCACGCAGCGACTTGCCGAGGCCGACGCAGCCGACGCTCATGGTGATCGCCCCGGTGGTCTTCTTCGCCCAGCCCGCCAGCGACAGGTCGCTGCCCTCGAACGCGGGCGCGTCGAACCGGCGCGAGCTGGCGTCGAGGACGTCCGCGCCGGCGTCGACGAGGGCGCCCAGGATCAGGCCGAGCTCCTCGGGGGTCTCCGCGATCCGGGCCGTGAAGTCCTGCTGCTTGTGCTGCGAGAACCGGTACACGATCGGCAGGTCATCGCCGATGGCCTCCCGGATCGCGCGGACCACGGCGACGGGGAACGCGGTGCGGCGCTGCAGGTCTCCGCCCCAGGCGTCGTCGCGAAGGTTGGTCGAGGACCACAGGAACGAGTCCAGCAGGTAGCCGTGGCCGCCGTGGATCGCGATGCCGTCGAAGCCCAGCTCGACGGAGGTGCGGGCGGCGCTGGCGTAGGCGGCGATGACGGCGGCGATGTCGTCCTCGGTCATCGCGGCGGTCTCCGGCACGGCCCGGTCGACGTACTCCTGCGGGTACGAGGTGACGCCGGGCGTGCCCCACACGCCGGACGGGCGCATCGGTGCGATGTGCGGCATGTCGGTCATCGCGCCGAAGAGGGGCCCGACGTGCCAGAGCTGCGGGACGATCCGCCCGCCGGCCTCGTGCACCTGGTCGACGACGCGCCGCCAGCCGTCGCGGGCCGCGGGGGTGTGCATGTTCGGCACGTCCGGGTGGTCGATCGCGCTGGGGTGGTCGATGCCGACGCCCTCGGTGACGATCAGCCCGGTGCCGCCCTCAGCCCGGCGGCGGTAGTACTGCGCGACGTCCTCGGTCGGCACCCCACCGGGGGAGAAGGTGCGGGTCATCGGGGACATGGCGATGCGGTTGGGCAGCTCGAGCCCACGGATGCGCAGGGGCTGGTGGAGCGGGGATGCAGTGGTGGTCACGCTAACAACCAATCGCTCGGGCGCTCCGATTGCATCCCGAATCCCGGTTAGCGGGACCCGGGGCCGGTCGGACGTCGACGCGTGACCCACGCGTCAGCCCTCGGGAGGTCCGCCCCGGGGTGCTCACAACTCCTCCACGAACGACCAGAACCCGGGCGTTTCGTCGACGCGCAGGCGGGTCAGCTTGCGGTAGCTGATCAGCCATTCGCCGTCGACCTTGCGGTAGGTCTCGTGGTAGTGGCCGTACCCGTGCAGGTGGTGCTCGGTGGTCTCGTCGGACCACCAGAGCTTGTCCTCCATGGACCAGATCCCGGTCGCGGTGGTCGGCGAGGTGAGGGTGATCTCCGGGCAGTGGGCGTGGTGGACGGTGGTCACGAAGACCGGGCCGTCGAGGAGCCGGCTGATGGCGCGGGTGAGCGCCTCGCCGCCGACGACCCGGTTGGCCTCGCCGTCGGTCCCGGGCTGCTTGTCCGCCGGCAGCCCGCCCCACGACTGGCTGACGATGTCGTCGGTGTGGAACGACGCGTAGCGGTCCCACTGCTTGGTGTCCATGCACCGCAGTCTGGCCGCGAAGAGCCGCTTGATGGCCTCGACATCGGCGAGTTGGCCGGCCAATTCGGTGGGATCGGATCCGGTTCCGGTCACTGTTTCTCCTGGTCAGTCGCGGTATTTCTGGTTGCCGGCGGCTCTCACTCCGGGCAACCGGTTGATATGACGTAGATCATACGCTTAGATCTATCAAGCGCTTGATTGGTGGTCTGCCAATCATTTGCTTGGGGTGCGCGAATCGGCCGAGTGGTCGCCAGGCGTGCCACGTCCAGTTGCCCTCCGGAGTCGGCCGTACCGCGGCCCCGGATACCAGGTAGGAGTCCGAAGTGAAGAAGTTGAGAGTCTCGACGCTCGCCCTGATCGGGGCCGGTGCGCTGACCCTGGCCGGCTGTTCGAGCGGCGCCGACGCGGGCTCGAACGGTGAGTTCAATGTCTACGTGGCGGCCGCCATCAGCGGTCCGGACCAGCTGGCGAAGAACGCCAAGACCGCCGCGCTGGGGGTCGAGGCCAGCGCCAAGATCGCCAACGAGTCCGGCGGCATCGGCGGCAGGCAGATCAAGGTGACCGTCCTCGACGACGGCGGCGACCCGACCATCGCGGTCTCCAAGCTGCGGGAGATCGCCTCGGGCAAGACCAAGCCCGACCTCTACATCAACACCGGGTCCTCGACCGTCGGCACCGCGACCGTCCCGATCCTGACGCAGAACCGGATCCTGTCGTTCACCCTCAGCCCCACGGCGTCGGGTTCCGACCCCAAGACCGCGCCGTACAACTTCGACATCTCGCCCAGCGCCGAGGTGTACGCCAAGGGCATCGCCGACTTCGTCGCCGGCAAGCAGTACCAGGACGTCGGGATCATCCACGGCAACAGCACCTACGGCGAGAACTTCGGCAACGCGATGGTCGCGGCGCTCGGCTTCGTCGGCGTCAAGGTCACCGAGAGCAAGGAGTACGACACCGCGGCGCTGGACATGACCGCGCAGCTGCAGTCGCTCAAGAACGCCGGCACCAAGGCCCTGATCGTCGACGCGTACGGCGCGCCCCTCGGCTACCTGATCCAGAGCCTCGAACGGCTCGGCTGGGACGTCCCGCTGATCGGCGACAACTCCGTCGCCGGCACGTCGTCGATCGCGACCCCGCCCCCCGGCGGCTTCCTCGGCGTCCCGCAGGCCAAGGACATGGTCATGCAGATGTTCCACAGCACCGCGTACGACCCGGCGGACGAGCTGGTCAACAACGCGGTCAACACGATGGCGGGCATGGGGACCATCGCCTCGACGCTGATCGTCGCGACCTCCTACGACGCCATCCCTCTGGTGGCCGCCGCCGCCGAGAGCGCGGGCGGCACCGACCTCGAAAAGCTGGTCGACGCCATCGAGGACGTCGAGGTGCAGAAGCAGGCGAAGACCGCGATGATCCCGGTCCCGAACTACAGCGCCGAGAGCCACAGCTCGAACCCCGACGCCTCGACCTTCACCTACATCGCACCCACGCCGCTGCTCAACGGGCAGTTCGCGAACCCGGCCGCCGGCGGGGCCTGACCGCCGATGACACTTCTGTGGTCAGGACTCGCGCTCGGCGCGGTCTATGCGTTGGTGGCCATCGGCTACAACATCGTCTACATCTCCTCGAAGGCCTTCAACTTCGCGCACGCGCAGTTGATGATGCTCGGCACGTTCGTCGCCTACACGGGTCTGGTCACGCTGGACCTGCCGGTGGTGGTCGTGGTGATCATGGCCATGCTCGTGGTCACGGTGGTGGCCGGGCTCGAGGAGGTGTTGGCCATCCGGCCGGTCTCCGATCACCGCACCCTGCTGGTGACGACGCTCGGCGTCTCGATCCTGCTCGACGGGATCACCCAGCTGATCTGGGGCCGGGACCCGCTCTCCGTCCCGTTCGCCGGGGGTAACAACGTCGTCGAGATCCTCGGCGGCCGTACCTATCCCGCGGAGATCGCTCTGCTCGTGGTCGCCGTCGTGCTGGTGGTGGTGCTCAGCCGCTTCACCAAGATGAGCCGTTACGGCCTCGCGCTGATCGGCATCTCCGAGGACGAGGAGGCCGCCAAGCTCAAGGGCATCAACGTGCGCGGCTTCATCTTTGCCGCGTTCCTGCTCTCCGGTGCCATCGCCGGTCTGCTCGGCGTCTTCGTCGGGCCGAAGACCTTCGCGGTCGCGACGCTCGGAACGTCGTTGGCGCTCAAGGGCTTCGTGGCCCTGGCCATCGGCGGCTTCGGCTCGCTCTACGGAGCGCTGATCGGCGGACTGTCGGTCGGCGTCATCGAGGCCGTCGCGACCTATCAGCTCGGCGCGCAGTACAGCAACCTCACGGTCTTCATGGTGCTCATCGTGATCCTGATGATCCGGCCCGCCGGCCTGTTCGGCAAAGTCAAGGAAAGGGTGGTGTGACCATGTCCGCGTGGCTGGCCATTCGGCGAATTCCCAGCTGGGTCTTCCCGCTCGCGATCGGCGTACTGCTGATCTTCCTACCGGCCTTCGGGCTCGGGTACAGCACCACCCGGAACATGCAGCTGGCCTGCATCCTGGCGCTGGTGGTCAGCGGCCTGAACCTCAGCCTCGGCTATGCGGGTGAGCTGGCCCTCGGCCAGGCCGCGATGTACGCGGCGGGTGCCTACACCGCCGGACTGCTCTCCGTGAACGGCCACACCGACCTGATCGTCCAGATCGTCGCGGCCGGCGCGGTCGCGCTGCTCGTCGGCCTGCTCACCGGCATCCCGGGCCTGCGGCTGGGCAGCTGGTCGTTGGCGATGACGTCGTTCTTCCTGGTGCTGCTGATCCCCGACATCCTGTCGATCTTCAGCGAGACCACGGGCGGCAAGAACGGCCTCAGCGGGATGGAGCAGGCCACCCTCTTCGGTTCCGTGATCGACTCCGACAACTTCTACGCGGTCGTGGTCGTGGTGATGATCGCGTGGTTCGCGGTGCTGCGGAACCTGGTCCTCTCGCGGCACGGTGTGGCATTCCGGACGCTCAAGCAGAGTCCGGTTCTCGCTTCGGCGCAGGGCATCTCGGTCTACCGGATGAAGCTGACCGGCTACGCCATCGGTGCCATCCCGGCCGGCCTGGCCGGTGCGCTGTTCGCCAACACCGACCTCTACATCTCGCCGATGTCCTTCGGCTTCACCTTTGCGATGACCGTGCTGGCGGCGAGCATCCTCGGCGGCTCTGCCAGCATCTACGGCGCGCTGGCCGGCGCGCTGATCATGCAGTTCGGCCCCAACCAGTCCACCGAGTTCCAGGACTACGCGCTGATCTTCTACGGCATCTTCCTGATCATCGGCGGGGTACTGCTCAGCGGCGGCCTGGCGAAGTTCGGCAAGCTGGCCATCGAGAAGCTCGACCGTCGCGCGGGGTACGTGCCGGCGACACCGTCGGTCGACCCGGCCGCGGCGGGCGCCGGCGGCGGGCGGATCGACGGTCAGCTGCTGGTGGTCGACGGGCTGGAGAAGGCCTTCGGCGGCAACAAGGCACTGAACGGGGTGAACCTGACGGCCCGCCCCGGCGAGGTGACCGCGCTGATCGGGCCCAACGGATCCGGTAAGACCACGCTGATGAACATGATCGGCGGCTTCTACCGCTCCGACGCCGGCGTCATCCGGCTCGGCGACGGCGAGCCGCAGACCCTGACCTCCGACGCCGTCGCGCGTCGCGGCGTGGCCCGCACCTTCCAGACCCCGAACATCCCCGAGGACATCACCGTCCTCGAGTCCGTGCAGACCGGGCGGTACAGCACCGACCGGGTCTCCATGGTCAGCGCGATCCTGCGACTACCCAAGTACCGCAGGGTCGTTCGCGACGACCGAGCCGAGGCCATGCGAGTGCTCGACCTCGTGGGTCTGGCCGACCAGGCCAACGAGAAGGCGTCGGACCTGCCGCTGGGCAACCGCCGTCTGCTCGAACTCGCCCGCGCGGTGGTGGCGCGGCCCGCGTTGTTGCTGCTCGACGAGATCGCATCGGGACTCGACGAGGACGAGATCCTTCGCCTGGCCGAGCTGGTGCGCCAGATCCGGGCGTCCGGCGGCACGGTCGTGCTGGTCGAGCACAACTTCGACCTCGTGCTCAAGCTCGCGGACGTCATCTACGTGCTGGCCCGGGGCGAGGTCATCGCGCAGGGTCCCCCGGAAGAGATCGAGACCAACCCCCGGGTGCTCACCGAGTACCTCGGGATCAGCGTGGAGGAGGTGTCGTCCTGATGTCGGAACAGGGATTGACGGTCGAGCGGCTGGCCACCGGCTACGGGGACATCCGGGTGGTCACCGACGTGAGCCTGACGGTGCTCCCGGGGAAGATCACCGCGCTGCTGGGCCGCAACGGCGCAGGCAAGACGACCACGTTGCGAGCGATCACGGGGCTGAACAAGGCGAGCGCCGGCACGGTCCGGCTCGAGGGGAAGGACATCACCTCGATGCCCGCGCACAAGCGGGTCGGCGCCGGACTGGCCTACGTGCAGGAGGGCAAGAAGGTCTTCCGGGAGCAGACGGTGGACCAGAACCTCGTACTCGGGGGCTTCTCCCGCGGGCTGGGCCGGCGCAAGCTGGCGGACTCGCTCGACGACGTCTACGACATGTTCCCGATGCTCGCCGAGCGGAAGAACCTGTTGGCAGGTGCCATGTCCGGCGGTCAGCAGCAGATGCTGGCGATCGGGCAGGCGCTGATGTCGCAGCCGAAGGTGCTGCTGCTCGACGAGCCGTCCGGCGGCCTGGCCCCGGTCATCGTCAAGGACGTGTTGCGCCAGGTCGAGGCGCTCAAGGCCCGCGGGCTGGCGGTGCTCCTGGTCGAGCAGGAGGTGGACACCGCGCTGTCGGTGGCCGACCACGTGACGGTGATCGACATGGGCAAGGTCGTGATGGACAAGCCCGTGGCGGCGATCACGAACCGGGACAGCCTGCGCGAGGCCTACCTCGGCCGCGCGGACATGTCGTCGGTGACCTGAGCGACCGGCCCCACCACGCACGCSCCCCCSCCCGGCAGCAGCCGTGCGGGGTCGCGGTGTGTGTGGGTGGGGAGGGGAATTCGGTCAGGCGGGGACGCGCGCGCCGTGGCCGGCCTCGCGCAGCGCGGCCTTGATCTTCGCCTGCGCCTCGTCGAGGGACTCCGGGGACGGCGACGGGTCCGCCCCCGAGATGTTGAAGTCGTGGAGGGTGAACGCGGGGAACACGTGCAGATGCAGGTGCGGCACCTCCATCCCGGCGATCAGCAGGCCGGCGCGCGGTGCGTCGAAGCCGGCGCGCACCGCCTGGCCGATCACCTGCGCGACCCGGGTGCACTTGGCGAGGAGCTCGCCGTCGAGGTCCTGCCACTGGTCGATCTCCGCGCGGGGGACGACGAGCGTGTGCCCCTGGGTGATCGGGTTGATGGTGAGGAACGCGACGACCTCGTCGTCCTCCCAGACGAACCGGCCCGGGAGGTCGCCGGCGATGATCATGCTGAACACGGATGCCATGCCGCGATTATGCCGGGTGAGCCGTTTCGGCGGCGAGATGCACTCTGGCATCGCCGTAGCCGGCGGAGCCCGCGGCTTCGGCGGAGGTGTAGATCAGGTGCAGCACCCCGGTGGTGAACGTCTGGGCGGAGATGAGGCGCAGCGGGATCGGCGCGCCCTTCTCGAACAGCCGCTTACCGCTGCGCAGTGCGATGGGGTGGACGAGCAGATGCAGCTCGTCGATCAGCCCTGCTGCCAGCAACTGCTGGACGATCGACGGGGAACCGCTCATGGCGATATCCGTCGCGCCCGGCTGCTGCTTGAGCTCGGTGACGGCGTCGACGAGATCGCCCACCAGCTGTTCGGAGTTGCGCCAGGTGAATTCGAGATCCCGACGGGAGACGACGATCTTGCGGGCATCACCGAGGGCCTTGGCCATGCCGGCGTCCTCGCCGCCCGCGGCTTCCCGCCCCGGCCAGGCTCCGGCGAAACTGTCGTAGGTCTCGCGGCCGAGCAGCAGGGTGTCGGCCGACGCGAGCTGTGCGCCGACGGCCGCGCCCATCTCGTCGTTGAAGTATGGGAAGTGCCAGTCCTGAGGTTCGCCGACGACGCCGTCGAGCGAAATGAACAGGCCTGCGGTGATTCTGCGCATGGGAGGGCTCCTGGCGGTGTTGTCGGGTACGCGTGGATCAGACGGCGTATTTTGCTGTACCGGTGAGGAATTCGCCGGCGGGTGGGGTGAGGAGCGCGATGTTCGGGTTGTGGCTCAGCTTGGCCAGCTCCACGTGCTGGGCGTCGGGCAGGACCGCGGTGATCGCGCGAGCGGCGGTGCGCAGCAGATCGCCGCTCTTTCCGCCGGAGATGACCAGGGTCGGCACGGTGATGTCGGACCAGTCCGCCGCGCGCAGCGGTTCACCGCGCATGTAGTCGCCCATGACGGCCCAATCATGGGCCGTCGTAGGGGCGGTGGCCTTCAGGCTCTTCCAGAACGGCGTGAACCGCATGACGGCGACGAAGGGGCGGGGCATGCCCATGGCATGGGTCATGTAGAACTTCACGACCTCGCCGCGGCGGTCCTCGGCGATCAGCTTGTGCAGCGTCACATGGAGATTCGCGGCGGGAACGAAGTTCTCGTGGTTGACGACGAATGGCGGCTCGAAGGCGATCACCTTGGTGATGCCGGGCACCCGGCCCGAGGCGGCGGCCAGCAGCGCGAGTCCTGCGCCGGAGGACCAGCCGAACAGTGCGGCGGATCCACCGGTCGCCTCGACCAGTGCGGCGATGTCGTCGATCTCGTTCTCGACGTCGTACACGCCCGGCGAATCGCTGCTGTCGCCCCGGCCACGACGGTCGTAATTGATGACGGTGAGACGGTATTCATCGGCCAGCTTCTGGGCCAGCTCCACCATTTTCGGGAATGTGCGGTAGCTGAATGCACCACCGACGAGAATGACTGTTCCGGCATCGCCACCGACGTAGCGGTCGAAGGCGATGGTGATTCCGGCGGGTGTGGTGATGGATTCCATGGTCTGAGTCCTTTCGTCGAACTCTGCTGTCACCGTGCGGTGGGTTCAGCAATGGAGACGGCGGTCGGCTCCGGTACTCATCGCCACCGCCATGTGACGTAGCTCACATCATGCGTCCGCAGGAAGTTGCCAGGCGCGGTCCAGGGACACCACAGGTTCGGCCGTGAGGGTGGGCCGCATGACGAACTCACTGGTCCGGGGCGAGGCGGCACCGGAACCGCCACCGGACACCCGGACCGTGGCACTCGACGTGGTGGTGCCGGTCTACAACGAGGAACGCGACCTCGAACGCTGCGTGCGCAGGCTGCACGAGCACCTCGGCGCGCACGTCCCCTTCCCCAGCCGGATCACCGTCGCTGACAACGCGAGCACCGACGCGACGCTGGCCATCGCGCACCTGCTGGCGGTCGAGATCGACGCGGTGCGGGTGGTGCACCTCGACGAGAAGGGCCGCGGTCGCGCGTTGCGCACCGTCTGGGGCGCCTCGGACGCCGCCGTCGTCGCCTACATGGACGTGGACCTGTCCACCGACCTCAACGCGCTGCTGCCACTGGTGGCGCCGTTGGTCTCCGGGCACTCCGACCTGGCGATCGGATCCCGGCTGGCGCGGTCGTCGCGGGTGGTCCGCGGGCCCAGGCGGGAGGTGATCTCCCGCTGCTACAACCTGATCCTGCGGGGCGCGCTGCGGGCGAAGTTCTCCGACGCGCAGTGCGGGTTCAAGGCGATCCGCACCGACGTGGCCCGGCAGCTGCTGCCGCTGGTGCAGGACACCGGCTGGTTCTTCGACACCGAACTGCTGGTGCTCGCCGAGCGGGTGGGCCTGCGGATTCACGAGGTGCCGGTGGACTGGGTCGAGGACCCGGACTCCACCGTGGACGTCGTCGCCACCGCGACCGCCGACCTCAAGGGCGTGGTCCGCGTCGGGCGGGCGCTGGCCGCCGGGTCGCTGCCGGTCGCGGCGCTGCGCACCAGCCTGGGCCGCGAGCCGCTGGTGCCGGGGGTGCCGCCCGGGATGGTCGGCCAGCTGGTCCGGTTCGGCGTGATCGGCGTGGTGTCCACGCTGGCGTACGCGCTGCTCTACCTGCTGGCGCACCCGATCGTCGGCCCGCAGGCCGCGAACTTCCTCGCGCTGCTCGTCACCGCCGTGTTCAACACCGCGGCAAACCGGGCCTTCACCTTCGGGATCCGCGGCCGGGAGGGGGTGGCCCGGCACCAGCTGCAGGGCCTGGCGGTGTTCGCGTTCGGCCTGCTGCTCACCAGCGGCTCGCTGCTGGTCCTGCACCGCGCCCTGCCCGACGCCTCCCGGCACCTCGAACTCGCGGTGCTCGTCGTCGCCAATCTCGTTGCCACGCTGACCCGTTTCGTCGCCCTT
Organism: Rhodococcus sp. P4_C10; assembly: GCF_056402135.1. Lineage (NCBI taxonomy): Bacteria > Bacillati > Actinomycetota > Actinomycetes > Mycobacteriales > Nocardiaceae > Rhodococcus > Rhodococcus sp. P4_C10. The sequence continues at coordinate 56,478 of NZ_JBFUHZ010000010.1, forward strand.
CGTCGGGTGTTCCGGAGCCACGACCAGGAAGCCGCGCTGTGACCACGACCGAGATCGACCCCGACACCACCGTGCCCGACCGGACCGGCGGGTCGCCCGCTGCCGGAGACCCCACGCCGCGGCGGAGCTGGGAGTCGTGGGCGCTGGCGCTGCTGCTGCTCGGTACCGCCCTCGCCTACCTGTGGGGGCTGGGCGCCTCCGGCTGGGCGAACTCCTTCTACTCCGCCGCGGCGCAGGCCGGGTCGGTGTCCTGGAAGGCGTTCTTCTTCGGCTCGTCCGACGCGGCCAACTCGATCACCGTCGACAAGCCGCCCGCCTCGCTGTGGGTCATGGCGCTCTCGGTGCGGGCGTTCGGGCTCAGCTCGTGGAGCATCCTGGTCCCGCAGGCGCTGATGGGCGTCGCCTCCGTCGCGCTGCTGTGGGCCACCGTGCGGCGGCACTTCGGCGCGGCGGCGGGCCTGCTCGCCGGCCTGGTGCTGGCGCTGACCCCGGTCGCGGTGCTGATGTTCCGGTTCAACAACCCGGACGCCCTGCTGGTGCTGCTGACCCTGGCCGCGGCCTGGGCGCTGCTGCGCGGCGTCGAGGACGGGCGCACCCGCTGGCTGGTGCTCGCCGGCGTGTTCGTCGGCCTCGGGTTCCTGACCAAGCAGCTGCAGGTGATGTTGGTGGTGCCGCCGCTCGCGCTGACCTATCTGCTGTTCGGGCCGCCGCGGCTCCGGCGGCGGATCGCGCAGCTGTTCGCCGCGCTGGCGGCGACGGTGGCCGCCGCCGGCTGGTGGCTGCTGGCCGTGGAGCTGTGGCCGGCCTCGTCGCGCCCGTGGATCGGTGGCTCGCAGAACAATTCGATCCTGGAACTGACCCTGGGCTACAACGGCCTGGGGCGGCTCAACGGCGACGAACGCGGCAGCATCACCGGCGCCGCGGCGGGCCCGCCCGGGGGCGGCGGCGGAATGTGGGGGAGCACCGGCCCGGATGTTCGAACCCGCGCAGGGCGGGCAGATCGCCTGGCTGATCCCGGCGGCCCTTATCCTCGGGGTCCTCGGAATCGTCCTGCGGGGCAAGCTGGCCCGGGTGGACGTGCCACGGGCGGCGCTGGTGCTGTTCGGTTCCTGGCTGCTCACCGCGGGCCTGGTGTTCAGCTTCATGGCCGGGATCTTCCACTCCTACTACACGGTGGCGCTGGCCCCGCAGATCGGCGCGCTCGTCGGCGGCGGCGCGGTGCTCGCGTGGCGCAGCCGCGGCGCCGCCTGGGTGCGCGTGGTCTCGGCGCTGACCATGCTGGCGACGGCGTGGTGGTCGTGGGAGCTGCTGGGGCGCAGCCCGTCGTTCCTGCCGTGGCTGCGCTGGGCGGTGCTGGTGGTCGGCGTGGTCGCGGCGGTCGCGCTGCTGGTGCCCCGGTTGACCGGTCGGCTGGCGGCGGCGTCGGTCCTGGCGGTGGTGGTGGCGGCGCTGGCCGGCCCGACGGCCTACGCGGTCGACACGGTCGGGACCCCGCACGCCGGGGCGTTGAACACCGCGGGACCGGCGGTGGCCGGCGGCATGAGTGGGTTCGGCGGACACGGCGGGCCGGGAGAGTTCCCCGGCGGCATGCCCCCCGGGGGCGGTGCGCGGCCGGGCGAGATGTTCGCGGGCGGGCCTCCCGGGGCGGGCACTCACGGTCGGGGAGGCGGCGGTGCCGGCGGCGCGGCGGGCAACCTGCTGCGGGGCAGCGAGCCGGGACCGGAACTGACCGCGCTGCTCGAGTCCGGCGGGGACGGCTACACCTGGGTGGCGGCGACCGTCGGGTCCAACAGCGCCTCCGGCTACCAGTTGGCGGCGCAGCTGCCGGTGATGCCGATCGGCGGGTTCAACGGCAGCGACCCGTCGCCGACACCCGCCCAGTTCCAGCAGGATGTGGCGGCGGGACGGATCCACTACTTCATCGGCGGTGGCGGCACGACGGGCGGCCGAGGGGAGGGCGCCGGCTCGGCGATCGCCGAGTGGGTGACGCAGAACTTCACGCCCAGCACCGTCGACGGGGTCACGTTGTACGACCTGACCGCGCCCCAGGTGCAGGCAGGGCCGTAGTCTGAGGTCCGTGCGCGTACTCGTTATCGGCTCTGGTGCCCGTGAACATGCCCTGCTCCTCGCCCTCGGTCGCGACCCGTCCGTGACGGCGCTGATCTGTGCGCCCGGCAACGCCGGGACCGCGAAGATCGCGGAGCAGCATCCCGTCGACGTCGCCTCCGGCGAGGCCGTGGTGGCCCTCGCCCGGCAGGTCGACGCCGACCTGGTGGTGATCGGCCCCGAGGTGCCGCTGGTGCTCGGCGTCGCCGACGCCGTGCGGGCGGCCGGCATCGCCTGCTTCGGCCCGTCCGCCGACGCCGCCCGGATCGAGGGCTCCAAGGCCTTCGCCAAGGACGTGATGGCGGCCGCCGGTGTGCGGACCGCGCACAGCGAGATCGTCGACAGCCCGGCGCACCTGGACGAGGCGCTGGACCGCTTCGGCCCCAACTGGGTGGTCAAGGACGACGGACTCGCCGCGGGCAAGGGCGTCGTGGTCACCACCGACCGTGACGCGGCTCGGGCCCACGCCGCCGAGTTGCTCGAGTGCGGTCACCCGGTGCTGCTGGAGTCGTTCCTTGACGGCCCCGAGGTCTCGCTGTTCTGCCTGGTCGACGGCGAGACCGTGGTTCCGCTGCTGCCCGCGCAGGACCACAAGCGCGTCGGCGACGGCGACACGGGCCCGAACACCGGCGGCATGGGTGCCTACACCCCGCTGCCCTGGCTGCCCGACGGCGCCGTGCAGCAGATCGTCGACGAGGTGGTCGCGCCGGTGGCCGCCGAGATGGCCCGTCGCGGTTGCCCGTTCAACGGACTGCTGTACGCCGGCCTCGCGATGGGGGCCCAGGGTCCCGCGGTGGTCGAGTTCAACTGCCGCTTCGGTGACCCCGAGACCCAGGCTGTGCTGGCGCTGCTGGAGTCGCCGCTCGGCGAGGTCCTCAACGCCACCGCCACCGGCACCCTCGCGGAGGCCGCGCCGCTGCGCTGGACCGAGGGCGCCGCCGTCACCGTGGTGCTGGCGGCCGAGAACTACCCCGGCACCCCGCGCACCGGGGACGCGATCTCCGGCGCCGACGCTGCGGGGGTGCTGCACGCGGGCACCGCGCTGCGCGAGGACGGCGCGGTGGTCTCCGCGGGCGGACGGGTGCTCAGCGTGGTCGGCACCGGCGCAGACCTGTCCGCGGCCCGCGCGGACGCGTACGCCCGGCTCGCGGACGTCCGGTTGCCGGGCGGTCACTTCCGCACCGACATCGGACTCGGCGCCGTCGAGGGACGAATCGGCATCTGACGGGGAATCCCACGCCTTCCAACGCCCCCTCCGGCCATCGCCGGAGGGGGCGTTGTCATGTCGGGCAGTCGGTTCCTTTCGGTGCAGACCGCTGCGCCCGTTCGCATTTGGGTCGCCAGACATTACTGGCGCAGGTGACGAACCGGACAGAATTCGACGGATTCAATTCAGATTAATCATTCAATGGAATTACTCGCCGGTATTCGGCCGCGACGTCGGGTCACGACGGTATAACGAGCGCGTCAGCACGGCCGTGAACAGAGAGGTTCCGTTGAACGAATACCGGCAGTCACGAGTCAGGTCAGCATCGATCAATCCCCCGCTCTCCCGTCGAAGGTTTATGGCGGCAACCGGTTTGGCGGCCGGTGCCATCGCCCTGTCGTCGGCCGGCGKCGCGGCGGCGGCGTCGCCGCGACGCGCCATCAACACCGGTGACCGGGTTCCCGCCCTGATCATCGGCAGTGGTTACGGTGGCGCCGTGACCGCGCTGCGGCTGGCGCAGGCGGGCGTCGACGCACACATTGTGGAGATGGGCAAGGACTGGACCACGCCCGGGCCCGACGGCAGGATCTTCACCAACACCGTCTCGCCGGACAAGCGCGGATTCTGGCTGAGAAACCGTACGGCGCAGCCGGTCTCACACTTCATGGGTGTCTCGATCGACAAGGACATCGAGAAGTACGTCGGCATCCTCGACTGCGAGAACATGGGCGGGATCAACGTCTACCAGGGGCGCGGCGTCGGCGGAGGCTCGCTGGTCAACGGCGGCATGGCCGTCACGCCCAGGCGCGGCTACTTCGAGGAAATCCTGCCCTCGATCGACTCCAACGAGATGTACGGGACGTTCTTCCCCAGGGCGAACGCCGGCCTCGGCGTCAACAACATCGACACGTCCTGGTTCGAGTCCACCGAGTGGTACAAGTTCGCACGCACCGGACGCAAGACGGCGGAACGCTCGGGCTTCAAGACCGTGTTCGTCCCCAACGTGTACGACATGAATTACATGAAGCAGGAGGCCGCGGGGCAGGTCACCAAGTCCTCCCTCGACGGCGAGGTCATCTTCGGCAACCACGCGGGTAAGAAGTCGCTGCCCAAGACCTACCTCGCGGAGGCCGCTGCCACCGGCAAGGTCACCATCACCACGCTGCACCGGGTCACCAAGGTGGCACCCAGCGGACCCGGCTACGCCGTCGAGATGGAGCAGATCGACGAGCAGGGCAACGTGATCGCGACCAAGACCGTCACCGCGGACAAGGTGTTCTTCGCGGCGGGCAGCGTCGGCACCAGCAAGCTGCTCGTGGCGATGAAGGCGCAGGGCCACCTGCCGAACCTGTCCGGCGAGGTCGGCCAGGGCTGGGGCAACAACGGCAACGTCATGGTCGGCCGGGCCAACCACCTGTGGGACGCAACGGGCACCAAGCAGGCATCGATCCCCACCATGGGCATCGACAACTGGGACGACGCCGGGGGACCGGCGTTCGCGGAGATCGCTCCCTTCCCCGCGGGCGCCGACCTGTTCATCAGCCTGTACCTGTCGATCACCAAGAACCCGGAACGCGCGCAGTTCCAGTACAACGCGTCGACCGGCAAGGTCGGGCTGTCCTGGCAGACCTCGCAGAACCAGCCCGCCATCAACATGGCGAAGCGGATCTTCGACAAGATCAACCAGAAGGAAGGCACGATCTACCGCACCGACATGTTCGGCGGGTACAAGACGTGGGGCGACAACCTCACGTACCACCCCCTCGGCGGCGCCATCCTGAACAAGGCCACCGACAACCACGGCCGACTGCACGGGCACCCCGGCCTGTACGTGATGGACGGCGCGCTGGTGCCGGGCAACCTGGGCGTGAACCCGTTCGTCACCATCACCGCCCTGGCCGAGCGCAACATCGCGAACATCGTCGCGAACGACCTGCACTAGACCTTCGACCGAGCGGGGGTTCGCGGCACGCATTCGAGCCGTGAACTCCCGCTCAGCCGGGAGCGATAGCCTGGACAGGTGCGAGCAGAGTCCCAGCGATCCCAGATCCCCGCCTTCCATGTCATGGACGTCTGGAAGGCCGCGACCGAGCGGGCCCGGACCCACGGCGACGTCCTGACGCTGGCGGCCGGGCAGCCGTCGACACCGGCGCCGGCGCCGGTACTGCGGGCCACCCGGGAGGCCATCGACACGCAGTTGCTGGGCTACACAGAGACTTTCGGGATCCTGTCGCTACGCGAGGCGATCGCCGGGTACCACTCGGCACGCTCCGGCATCGCCGTCGACCCCGACGACGTGGTGGTGACCACCGGCTCGTCCGGGGCGTTCACGCTGCTGTTCCTGGCCGCGTTCGACCCCGGCGACACCGTGGTGGTGGCCCGGCCCGGTTACCCCGCCTACCGCAACACCCTCACCGCCCTCGGCTGCCGAGTGGTCGAACTCGACTGTGGGCCGGACACCCGGTACCAGCCGACCGTGGCGATGCTCGAGGCGCTCGACGAGCCGCCGGCCGGGCTGGTGGTGGCGAGCCCCGCCAACCCCACCGGCACCGTCATCGACCCCGCGGAGCTCGCGGCGCTGGCCCGCTGGTGCGAGGCGCACGACACCCTGCTGATCTCCGACGAGATCTACCACGGCATCGAGTTCGGCTCCGGCCAGTCGGCGACCGCGTGTGCCTGGGAGACCTCGACCGAGGCCGTGGTGGTCGGCTCGGTGTCCAAGTACTTCTCGATGACCGGCTGGCGGATGGGCTGGATGCTGGTGCCGGCCGCGCTGCGACGCCCGCTGCAGCGGCTGGCGTCGAACATGACGGTGTGCCCGCCCGCGATCTCCCAGTACGCGGCGGTCGCGGCGTTCACCGACGAGTCCGTCGCCGAACTCGACGGCCACGTGCGCCGGTACGCGGTCAACCGGGACGTACTGCTGGCCGGCCTGCCGCGGCTCGGCATCACCGACCTGGCGCCGGCCGACGGCGCCTTCTACGTCTACGCGGACATCGGCCATCTCACCGGCGACTCCACGGCGTGGTGCGCGGACCTGCTCCGGGAGACCGGGGTGGCGGTGGCGCCGGGCATCGACTTCGACACCGTCCACGGCGACCGGACCATGCGGCTCTCGTTCGCGGGGGCGACGGCGGACGTCGAGGAAGCACTGGCGAGGATGGCCCGAAGTGCGCTGCTGGGTGGGTAGTTCGCGGTTCTGCGGTCCCAACGAGGGGACCGCTGGCAGGATGGCACGGTGACTGCAGCGGTGACGCCGAAGGGCGAGCGACGAAAGGTCGCGCTGGTCGAGGCCGCCGCGGACCTGTTGCTGGAGGGTGGCCTCGACGCCGTCCGGCACCGTGCGGTGGCCTCGCGCGCGGAGCTTCCGCTCGCCTCGACCACCTACTACTTCGAGTCCCTCGACGACCTGGTCGCCGCGGCCGTCGAGGCCTGCGGGAACCGGGAACTGGACATGATGCGGGCCCGGGTCGCGGAGGTGTCGCAGCGCAACCGGGGCGTCGAGGCCACCGTCGAGCTGCTCGTGGACATGTTGATCGGCGTCTTCGAATCCGCCGACGGTCGCCGCGAACAGCTCGTCAGCCGGTGCGAGCGGTTCGTCGCGTTCGCGCGGCACCCGGAACTGCGCGAGACCCAGCTGCGGCTGCGGTCGCAGCTCGAGGACCTGATCGTGGAGGTGCTGCGGAGGTCCGGCCGGGTGATCGGACCGGAGGGCCTGCGGCGGCTGGTGTGCGTGGTCGACGGCGCGGCGGTGGGGGCGCTGAGCGCGGCGGATCCGGACCCGATGGGCTTCGCCAGGGAGATGCTGGTGCAGGTCATCGACATCCTGGCGCCGATCGCCCCGAGGTAGCCGTAAACTGGCACCTCGTGACCCGCATCCCCAATGTCCTCGCCACCCGCTACGCCAGCCCCGACCTGACCGAACTGTGGTCGCCGGAGCACAAGATCGTGCTGGAACGTCAGCTGTGGCTGGCGGTCCTGCGGGCGCAGGCCGAGCTCGGCATCGACGTCCCCGCGGCCGCGCTCGACGACTACGAGCGGGTCCTCGACCAGGTGGACCTGGCCTCGATCGCCGACCGCGAGCGGGTGACCCGGCACGACGTCAAGGCCCGTATCGAGGAGTTCAACGACCTCGCCGGGCACGAGCACGTGCACAAGGGCCTGACCAGCCGCGACCTCACCGAGAACGTCGAGCAGCTGCAGGTCCTGCGGTCGCTCGAGTACATCCACGGGCACGGCGTCGCGGTCGCGGCCCGGCTCGCCGCGCGGGCCGCCGAGTACTCGTCGCTGGTGATGGCCGGCCGCAGCCACAACGTCGCCGCGCAGGCCACCACCCTCGGCAAGCGGTTCGCGTCCGCCGCCGACGAGCTGCTGGTCGCCCTGACCCGGCTGCGTGAGCTGATCGACCGCTACCCGCTGCGCGGCATCAAGGGCCCGATGGGCACCGCGCAGGACATGCTGGACCTGCTCGACGGCGACACCGAGAAGCTCGAGTTCCTCGAGGCCAAGGTCGCCGAGCACCTCGGCTTCGCGCACGTGCTGACCAGCGTCGGCCAGGTGTACCCGCGCTCGCTCGACCACGACGTGCTCTCCGCGCTGGTGCAGCTGGGCGCGGGCCCGTCGTCGTTCGCGCACACCATCCGCCTGATGGCCGGCCACGAGCTGGTCACCGAGGGCTTCCAGCCCGGCCAGGTCGGCAGCTCGGCGATGCCGCACAAGATGAACACCCGTTCCTGCGAGCGTGTCAACGGCCTGCAGGTGATCCTGCGCGGCTACGCCTCGATGGCGGCCGAGCTGGCCGGCGCCCAGTGGAACGAGGGCGACGTGTTCTGCTCGGTGGTGCGCCGCGTCGCGCTGCCGGACGCGTTCTTCGCGATCGACGGACAGATCGAGACCTTCCTGACCGTGCTCGACGAGTTCGGGGCCTACCCGGCCGTCATCGAGAAGGAACTGACCCGCTACCTGCCGTTCCTGGCCACCACCAAGGTGCTGATGGCGGCGGTGCGCGCCGGCGTCGGACGCGAGACCGCGCACGAGGCCATCAAGGAGCACGCGGTGGCCGTCGCGCTGGCGATGCGCGAGGAGGGCAAGGAGCCGGACCTGCTGGACCGGTTGGCCGCCGACGACCGGCTGCCTCTGGACCGGGCCGGCCTCGACGCCGCGCTCGCCGACAAGTCGGTCTTCGTCGGTGCCGCCGAGGCGCAGGTGGCCTCGGTGGTCCGCCGGGTCGAGCTGCTCGTCGAGCAGTACCCGGACGCGGCGGCGTACACCCCGTCCCCGATCCTCTAGCGGCTCCGCCGCCTGTGCGCCGTTTCTGTAGCGGGAGCTACCGAAACGGCGCACAGGCGCGTCAGCGCAGTTTGTCGAGGATGCGGCGCAGCTCGGTGCGGTCGTGCTCGTCGAGCGGCGCGAAGAAGTCCTCCGCGTCGGCGGCCCGCGCGGTCTCCAGTTCGCCGATGACGCGGCGGCCCGCGGCGGTCAGCCGGACGCAGGTCGCGCGCCGGTCGGCCGCGTCGGGCACCCGTTCGGCGAGGCCGCGTTGCTCCAGCCGGTCGACCACCTCGGTCGCCGACCGCGGCGCGATGCGCAGCGCCTTTGCGACGTCACCCAGCCGCGGGACCTCCGGTTCGTCCCGGCCGATCACCCACAGCGCGCGGTACTCGTGCGGGGACAGCTGCCACGGCTCGAGCGCGACGAACCAGCGCCGGCGCAGGGCGCGGGCGGTCGACATCACGAGATCGCGGAGCGGGTCGGGCGGGCCCTCGGTCATGTGACGGAGCGTACCCGGGCATTGACATTCACCTCATTGTGAGGGAACCTCAGTATGTCTTACCCCGACATACGAGAGGGGTGGTTGCATGACAAGCCCCCATTTCGGCGGACCCGGTCCCGGCCGCGGCCCCCGCGGCGCGAAGGTCGACCCGGCGGACCGCGCCCAACTTTCCGAACAACCCGTCAGCCTGCGCCGGATCGGCGCGCTGTTCGCGCCCTACCGCTGGCAGATCGCCGTGGTCACGGCGCTGATCGTCGCCTCGTCGGTGATCACCCTGGCCAATCCGTTCCTGGTCCGCGAGGTGATCGACCGCGCCATCCCCGACCAGGACGTCCCGTTGCTGGTGTGGGCGGTGCTCGGCATGCTCGCCGTGACCGTCGCCAGCTCCGTCATCGCGGTGGTGCAGACCTGGATCTCCACCACGGTCGGGCAGCGCATCATGCACGGCCTGCGTACCGACGTCTTCGCGCACCTGCACCGGCAGTCGCTGGGCTTCTTCACGCGCACCCGGGGCGGCGAGATCCAGTCCCGGCTGACCAACGACATCGGCGGCATGCAGACAGTCGTCACGTCGACCGCCACCTCGATCGCGTCCAACCTCACCACCGTGGTGGGGACCGCGGTCGCGATGGCGGTGCTGAGCTGGCGACTGTCCCTGCTCTCGCTGATCGTCCTGCCGCCGGCGATCTGGCTGACCCGCAAGGTTGCCCGGATGCGCCGCGAGATCACCAGCCTCCGCCAGCGCACCCTCGCCGACATGCAGACCCAGATCGAGGAGTCGCTGTCCATCAGCGGCATTCAGCTGGGCAAGACGCTCGGTGCGGGACCGGCCATGTCGCAACGCTTTTCGGACACGTCGGAGGTCCTGACGGATCTCGAGGTCCGATCGGACCTGTCCGGCCGGTGGCGGATGGCCACCATGAGCATCGTCTTCGCGGCGATCCCGGCCCTGCTCTACCTGGCTGCCGGCCTGCCCGCGACCTCCGGCGGCATGACCATCGGCACCCTGGTCGCGTTCACCGGACTGCAGGGCGCGCTGTTCCGGCCGCTGATGCAGCTGCTGGACGTCGGTGTGTCCGTGACGAGTTCACTGGCGCTGTTCAGCCGAATCTTCGAGTACCTGGACCTGCCGGTGGACATCGACGACCCCGAGCGGCCCGTGGCGATGGACCATGCGCTCGGTGCTGTCGCCTTCGAGGACGTCACCTTCCGGTACGAGGGTGCCGACCGGGACGCGCTCGCCGCGGTGTCGATAGACGTGCCCGCCGGATCCTCGTTGGCACTCGTCGGCGAGACCGGTTCGGGCAAGACCACTCTCGCCTCGCTGGTGGCGCGACTGCACGACCCGACGTCCGGTCGGGTCACCATCGACGGGGTCGACCTGCGCGACATCTCGCTCGCGGAGCTGTCCGAGCTGGTCGGTGTGGTCTCGCAGGAGACCTACCTGCTGCACGCGACGATCCGGGAGAACCTGCGGCACGCCCGCCCCGCGGCGAGCGACGCCGACATCGAGGCCGCGGCGCGGGCGGCGCAGGTGCACGAGCTGATCGAGTCGCTCCCCGAGGGCTACGACACCATGGTCGGTGCCCGCGGTCACCGGTTCTCCGGCGGCGAGAAGCAGCGGATCGCGATCGCCCGAACCCTGTTGCGCAACCCGAGAATTCTCGTGCTCGACGAGGCCACCAGCGCACTCGACAACGAGACCGAGCGGGCCGTGCAGGACGCGCTCGACCAGGTCAGCCGGGGCCGCACCACCATCACCGTCGCGCACCGGCTCTCCACCATCCGCGACGCCGACCAGATCGTGGTCCTCGACCACGGCCACGCCGCCGAGCGCGGCACCCACGGGGAACTGCGCGCGCTCGGCGTCCGCTACGCGCGGCTGCTGGCGAAGGCGGGCACCGCCGCGCCCGACGCGCTGGTCCTCGCCGGCTGAGCGCGCCCGCGTCAGCGCTCGGCGGCGGACACCCCGGCCCGGCGGCCGAAGAAGGTGCCGTCGCCGAGCGACGTGCCGCTGATGTAGCCCCACGAGTGCAGGCCCGAGGTGGCCCGTCCCGCCGCGAACAGTCCGTCGATCGGGTTGCCGTCGAGGTCGAGGACCTGCCCGTCGACGGTGGTGCACAGGCCGCCGATGGTGAACACCTCCGCGCCGCCGCGGCCCGCCTCGCCGTACTCCGGCGGGGCGATGCCGCGCTGGACATCGATCGCGGCGAACGGTGACGTCAGCGGTCGCAGCCACGTCGCGGACTTGTGGAAGTACGGGTCCTCGCCCTCGGCGGCGTGCCGGTTGTACTCGCCGACGGTGGTGACCAGCGCGCCGGGCGGCATGCCGATCTGCTGTTCGAGTTCCTCGAGCGTCTCCGCCACGAAATGCGGCTGCACGCCCCAGCGTTCGTCGACCGGGACCTCCTCGTAGGCCTGCTCGTCGAGGATCACCCACACCTTCAGTCCGTGCTTGTACAGGGCTGCCTGCCCGACCAGGCCGGGGTAGACGTCCTCGTTGATGAAGCGCTGGCCGACGCTGTTGACGATCATGCCGCGCACCATCATCCCCGGGACCAGCGAGATGCCGACCTGCCCGGCGGACATGTGCTTGACGGCGGCGCCGACGGCCTGGGCGATCACGATGCCGCGGCCGTCGTCCCCACCGTCGCTGTTGACGCCGAGGCCCACCAGCTGCGGGGCGTGCTGCGCGACCATCTCCGCGTTGTCGGCGAACCCGCCGGTGGTGAGCACCACGCCGCGGCGCGCCCGGTAGGTGTACGTCTTGCCGTACTGGCGGGCGACGACGCCCACCACCGCGCCGGCCTCCACGATCAGCCGGGTCGCGTAGGTGTCGGTGTGCACCGCGACGTCGGTGGCCGCGACCGCCTCGGACAGCTTCTGCATCAGCACCTTGCCGCCGAACCCGTCCGAGGTGACGCGGTGCCCGCGGGGCGCCGGCTTCGCGAGTTCCGTGAAGGGGTAGGAGTTCTCGCCCATCCACATCAGTCCGTCGTCGGTCGGCGGCACCCAGGTGGGGGAGTTCCACAGCGAGGGCTTGAACGGCACCCCGTGATCGACCAGCCACTGGTAGTGCGCGACACTCTCGCGGCTGTAGAGGCCGACCTTCTCCTTGTCGGCGTCGGGGCCGAGGGCGGCCAGCAGGAACGCCTCCATGTCCGCCGCGGTGTCCTCGAATCCGCAGGCCCGCTGGATCTCGGTGCCGCCGCCCAGGTACATCTCGCCGCCGGACAGCGCCGACGACCCGCCGCCTCCGCTCGCCTTCTCCAGGACGATGACCTCGGCGCCCGCGGCCGTTGCCTCCAGGGTCGCGGCCGCGCCGGCACAGCCGTAACCGACGACGAGGACGTCGGTCTCGTGGTCGAAGTGTTCGACGTCGCCCGCATCGAGGGGCGCCACCGGACTGTGTGCACTCATTCGCAACTCCCATCCACTGTCGGTGGGCACACTGTAGGACCGCCCCGCCGCCGCTGGTAAGGGCAATGTCCGTCCACCGGGAAGGCCTGTGGGCCTATCATCAATCCCCATGAGCCACTGCATCTTCTGTGCCATCATCGCGCGCGAGGCGGAGGCGAGCCTCGTACACGAGGACGAGCACACCGTGGCGTTCATGGACATCCGCCCGTTCACACCGGGGCACCTGCTGGTGGTCCCGAAGCGGCACGCCTCGGGGCTGGCACAGCTCGATCCCGAGGACGGCGGTCGGATCTTCGCGGTCGGTCAGAAGCTGGCGGCCGCGTTGCGGGACAACAGCGCAGACGGGGCGGGCCTGCCCGCCGACGGTCCGCGCGCCGACGGGGTGAACCTCTACCTCGCGGACGGCGCCGTCGCCGGCCAGGAGGTCTTCCACGTGCACCTGCACGTCGTCCCGCGCACCCCCGGCGACGGTTTCGGTCTCCGCGGCCGTCCCGTCTCCGCGCGTCGGCCCGACCTCGACTACCTGGCCGGTGCGCTCCGCCGTCGGCTCGGCTCGGTCTAGGCGACCGGATGGACCAGACGACCGCCCCCACACTGCACCGGATGTTCCCCGAACTCGGGGCGACCACGCCGTACCGCAGGCTCGGCTCCGCCCCGACCCCGATCGTCCACCTCGACGGGCTGGGCACCGGAAACCGGCTGTGGTGCAAGGACGAGGGTGACTACGGCTCGGGCGGCTGGGGCGGCAACAAGGTCCGCAAGCTGGAGTGGATCCTCCCCGATGTCCTCGCGAGAGGTTCCCGGCAGATCCTCAGCGTCGGTGGCCAGGGCACCAACTGGGGCCTGGCCACCGCCCTCTACGCGCGCGAGCAGGGCATCGACACCGCGCTGGCGCTGATCGACCAGCCGATGGACGAGCACGTGCACGCCCAGGTGGACCGCCTGCGGCGCGCCGGCGCGACGTTGCACTTCACCCGGACCAAGGCGCGGACGATCGCGGCGGCGCCCTGGCTGTTCGCGCGGCACGTGCGCGGCCGGCACCTGCCCTACTACCTGCCGGCGGGCGGGTCCTCGCCGCTCGGGACCCTCGGGTGCGTCGAGGTCGCCCTCGAACTCGCCGCCCAGGTCGAGGCCGGCGTGATGCCGGAGCCGACGCATGTGGTGACGGCGGTGGGCTCCGGCGGCACCGCGGCGGGACTGCTGCTGGGGCTGCGGCTCGCGGGTCTGCGCACCCGGGTGGTCGGCGTCGTCGTGAACGACACGTTGCCGCTGGCCGAGCGGGACCTGGTCGGGCTCGCCCGCCGGACGCATCGGCTGCTGCGCGACCGCGGCGCCGCGATCGGGCCGGTCGAGTTCGAACCGGGCGCACTGGTGGTGACGGGGGAGTGGCTCGGGCCCGGGTACGGGTACGCGACCCCCGAGGGCACCGCCGCGCAGCGGATCGGGGCCGACCACGGGCTCACCCTCGACCCCGTCTACACGGCGAAGACCTTCGCCGCGGTGCTGGAGATGGACGCCGACCAGCGGTTCGGCGACGGGCCCGTCGTCATGCTTGACACCTACGGCCCGCGGCCGGACTGACGCCCGGCCGTCGTCGTCAGCCCGCGTACAACGCCTCGATCTCGCGGGCGTACTTGGCGTCGATGGGCTTGCGCCGCAGCTTCATCGTCGGAGTGAACTCGTCGCCGCCCGGCTCCCAGATCGCCGGCAGCAGGTTGAACTTCTTGACCTGCTCGACGCGGGAGAGTTTCGCATTGGCCGCGGCGACGGCGCGGTCGATCTCCGCGCGCACCAGGGGGTTCGACGCGAGGTCCCCGGGCGAGCCGTTTCCGATGCCGCCCCGGGTCGCGAAGGCGGCCGCGGCGTCGGGGTCCAGCGTCAGCAGGGCGACGACGTAGGGGCGGTCGTTCCCGATCACCGCCGCGCCGCCGATCAGCGGGCTGGCCGCGCGGATGGCGCCTTCGATGTTCGACGGCGACATGTTCTTGCCCGCGGCGTTGATGATCAGTTCCTTCTTGCGGTCCATGATCGTGACGTAGCCGTCGGCGTCGATGGACCCGATGTCCCCGGTGTGCAGCCAGCCGTCGGCATCGATGGCCTCGGCCGTCTTGGCGGGGTCGCCTCGGTAGCCCTTCATGACCATCGGACCGGAGAACAGGAGCTCGCCGTCCTCGGCCAGCCTGAGCTTCGCGCCGCGGACAGCCTTCCCGACGCTGCCGATCCGGCGGGAATCCGGGGGGTTGATCGTCGCGGCGGCGCTCGTCTCGGTCATGCTCCAGACCTCGGAGCACGGGATGCCGAGACCCAGGACGAACTCCAGCACGTCCGGTGAGATCGGGGCCGCGCCCGTCACTGCGAATCGCACCTGATCGAGCCCCAGCTTCTTCCGGACCGCGCCGAGGACCAGTCGGTCCGCGAGCGAATGCTGGACCAGCAGCCGCCGCGGCAGGGGTGTGCCGTCGGATTCGAGACGCGCCTTCCGTTTCCCGATGTCGATCGCCCAGTGCGCGAGCTTCCTCTTGATCGGGCTCGACTCCTCTGCGAGCGCCAGTTCGATTGCGGCCTTGACCTTGTACCAGACCTGCGGCACGGCGAGGAAGATCGTCGGGCGGACCTCCGGTAGCACGGTGATCGCTTGCTTGATGTCCGCCAGAGTGGTGACCTGCGCCGCGACAACTACAGCGAAGTAGTGCGCGATCGCCCGGTTCGCGACGTGCGCATCCGGAAGGTACGAGACGATCCGGTGATCCGGTCGGTCCTCGACGAACTCGATGACCGCATCCCGGGCAGCGAGCAGGTTTGCGTGCGTCAGTTCGACCCCCTTCGGCGGCCCGGTGGTGCCCGAGGTGTAGACGATGGTGAGCAGGTCGCCCGGCTCGACGGCCTTCCAAGACGCCTCGAAGTCGAAGTCCGGGTCACCGTTCGCCTCGAGATCCCGCAGGCTCGTCGTGCCCTCCGCGTCCGAGCCCACGCAGACGATGTGCTCGACCGCGGTGCCCTCGACCGCCTCGCGCAGCACGGGCAGAAACTGCTCCTCGCAGACCAAGACCTTGTTGCCGGCATTGGTCAGCACGTATTTCAACTGCTCCGGGGCGAGCGTGTTGTACACCGAGAACGGCGTCGCGCCCGCGTGCAGCGCACCGGTGTCGACCAGGTGGAACTCGGGCCGGTTGGTCAGCATGATCCCGACGGTGTCGCCGTGGCGGACACCGAGTCTCGCAAGGCCCGCGGCTATCCGGCGGACCCGTTCGCCGTACTGGCGCCAGGTGATCACGACGCCGTCGCCGGGGGTGCGGAGGGCGACGGCATCTGGATGTCGAGCGACGGTGGCCTGAAAGGCCTCGCACCCGGTCCGGGGTGACGCGTTGCTCGTGGTCATCGTGAGCCTCCTCGAGGTCGTCGGCGTCGTCTCAGGACCGGTACATCCGGCGGATCAGCTTGACCGCCCGGTCGGTGTAGGGCGGGTACGCGAACCGGGGATCTGGCTTGAACGGCTTGAGCAGCACGGCCTTTCGGTGACTGAGGGTTTCGAAGCCCCACTTGCCGTGGTACCGCCCCATGCCGCTGGCCCCGACGCCGCCGAACGGGAGCTGGGGCGCCACGAGTTGGTACGTGAGGTGGTTCACCACCGCCCCTCCGGAGCTGACCTCGGACAGCACCCGGCGGCGAGTCCGGGTGGACTTCGTGAAGACATAGGCGGCCAGGGGTTTCGGCCGCGCGTTGACGAAGGAGATCGCCTCGTCGAGCGAGTCGACGGCGAGCACCGGCAGGATCGGCCCGAAGATCTCCTCCCGCATGACCGGTTCCTCGGGACTCGGGTCCACCAGCACGGTGGGTTCGATGGTCAGCGTGGCCCGATCGGAACCGCCGCCGAGCGCAACCGTCGCCTCGGTGCTGGCAAGGTACCCGGCCAACCGGTCGAACTGGCGCTCGTTGATCATTCGTATGCCCCGTACGGGTTCCCCCGACCGGAACTCGTTGAGGCTGTGGATTATTCGCTCGACCAGCTCGTCCCGGGCGGCGCGCTCGACCAGCACGTAGTCCGCCGCGATGCAGGACTGGCCGGAGTTGGTCACCTTCGTCCACGCGATGCGACGGGCGGTGACGGCGAGGTCCGCGTCCCGCATGACGATCGCCGGGTTCCTGCCGCCGAGTTCGAGTGTCACCGGTGTCAGCTGGGCCGCGGCCCCGGCCAGGATCTTCCGGCCGATCTCGGTGCCGCCGGTGAAGAACACGTGATCGAAGCCCTGGGCGAGCAGGGTCTGGGTGGTGTGACCGTCGCCCTCGACGACTGCCACGGCGTCGGCGTCGAGGTACTCGGGGAGCAGTCGAGCCAGCAGTCGCGATGTCGCCGGGGTCAGCTCGGACGGCTTGACGA
This sequence comes from Rhodococcus sp. P4_C10, assembly GCF_056402135.1. Classification (NCBI taxonomy): domain Bacteria; kingdom Bacillati; phylum Actinomycetota; class Actinomycetes; order Mycobacteriales; family Nocardiaceae; genus Rhodococcus; species Rhodococcus sp. P4_C10. The sequence continues at coordinate 73,362 of NZ_JBFUHZ010000010.1, forward strand.
CGGCGCAGTTCCCCGCCGACACGGCGGCGACCAGCGGTCCCAGGGTGACCGTCAGCGGAGCGTTCCAGGCCCCGATGACGAGCACCACCCCGAGCGGCTCGTACTGCACCCATCCCAGCGCGGGCATCTGGTGCAGCGGCAGCGGCCGCGGCCTGCTGCGCATCCACCGGCGCACCCGCTTGCGTGCGTACGCGGCCTCGAGCTTGACGTCGAGGACGTCGATCATCCAGGACTCGAAGGCGTCGCGGCCTAGATCCTCGGCGAGGGCGCGCGTGATCTCGTCCTCGCGTTCGTCCAGCATTCGTTCGATGCCGCGCAGTTGGTCGATCCGCCACTGCGCGGTTCTGGTGCGACCCGAGGCGTACGTCGTGCGCAGCGACTCGACGATTTCGGGGATGGCGGCATCGGTGTCGACGGTGCCGGTGACGGTGCGCGGATTGGCGGTCATGGCTCACCTCGATCGTGTGGTGGCACGGCTCGAGTCATCGCATGTGAGGTGTATCGGGGCCGACCGTGAAGTGGCGGTGAGCCGTTCGGCGGCGTCAGTGCCGCCGTTCCCCCTAGCCGTCAACACTTGTCGTCTCCGCGGGCCCAGTCAAGGCCCGGATGGTCAGTGCAATCGGTTCGCCGCGTCCGAATGTTGGGCGACCGTGGCCTGAAAGGCATGAAAGGCATCGCACAGGTGGTCACCGTGAGCCTCCTCGGGGGCGTCGGCGTCGTCTCAGGACCGGTACATCCGGCGGATCAGCTTGACCGCCCGGTCGGTGTAGGGCGGGTAGGCAAACCGGGGATCTGGCTTGAACGGCTTGAGCAGCACGGCCTTTCGATGGCTGAGTTCCTCGAACCCCCACCTGCCGTTGTATCTCCCCATGCCGCTGGCCCCGACGCCGCCGAACGGCAACTGGGGCGTCAGGTAGTGCACCATCAGGTGGTTCACCACCGCCGCTCCGGAGCTGACTTCGGACAACACTCGACGGCGAGTCCGCGCCGACCTCGTGAAGACGTAGGCAGCGAGGGGTTTCGGCCGCGCGTTGACGAAGGCGATCGCCTCGTCGAGCGAGTCGACGGCGAGCACCGGCAGGATCGGCCCGAAGATCTCCTCCCGCATGACCGGTTCCTCGGGGCTCGGGTCCACCAGCACGGTGGGTTCGATGGTCAGCGTGGCCCGATCGGTGCCACCGCCGAGCGCGACCGTGGCCTCGGTGTTCGCCAGGTAGCCGGCCAACCTGTCGAACTGGCGCTCGTTGACGACGCGCAGGCCGCGCACGGGTTCCCCCGACCGGAACTCGTTGAGGCTGTGGACTATTCGCTCGACCAGCTCGTCGCGGGCGGCGCGCTCGACCAGCACGTAGTCCGCCGCGACGCAGGCCTGGCCGGAGATGAGCACCTTCGTCCCCGCGATGCGCCGGGCGGTGACGGCGAGGTCCGCGTCCCGCATGACGATCGCCGGGCTCTTGCCGCCGAGTTCGAGGGTCACCGGCGTCAGGTGCGGCGCGGCCCCGGCCAGGATCTTCCGGCCGATCTCGGTGCCGCCGGTGAAGAACACGTGGTCGAAGCCCTGGGCAAGCAGCGTCTGGGTGGTGTGCCCGTCGCCCTCGACCACGGCGACGGCCTCGGCGTCGAGGTACTCGGGGAGCAGTCGGGCCAGCAGGCGCGAGGTCGCGGGGGCCAGCTCCGAAGGCTTGACGACGGCGCAGTTTCCCGCCGACACGACGGCGACCAGCGGTCCCAGGGTGACAGTCAGTGGACCGTTCCAGGCCCCGATGACGAGCACCACCCCGAGCGGCTCGTACTGCACCCACCCCAGCGCGGGCATCTGGTGCAGCGGCAGCGGCCGCGGCCGGCTGCGCATCCACCGGCGCACCCGTTTGCGTGCGTACGCGGCCTCTAGCTTGGCGGCGAGGATGTCGGTCATCCAGGCCTCGAAGGCGTCGCGCCCGTGATCCTCGGCGAGGGCGCCGGCGATCTCGTCCTCACGCTCGTCCAGCATCCGCTCGATGCCGCGCAGTTGCTCGATCCGCCACGTCGCCGGTCTGGTGCGACCCGAGGCGTACGTCGTGCGCAGCGACCCGACGATTCCGGGGATGGCGGCATCGGTGTCGACGGTGACGGTGCTCGGATTGGCGGTCATGGCGCACCTCGATCGTGTGGTGGCACGGCTCGAGTCATCGCATGAGAGGTGTATCGGGGCCGACCGTGAAGTGGCGGTGAGCCGTTCGGCGGGCGTCAGTGCCGCCGTTCCCCCCTAGTCGTCAACCCTTGTCGCCTCCGCGGGTCCAGTCAAGGCCCGGGCGCCGGCATGAAGACCAGGGTGTCAGCGCGACCGGTCCGCGTGCCCGAGGTCCCGGTCCGGCGCGACGGCGTCGCGTACCAGCCTCTTCAGCGCCACGATGTCCGGGAATCCGCCGTCGCGGGCCCGGTCCCACAGCAACTGCCCGTCGGCCTCGATCTGGAAGATGCCGCCGGTTCCGGGGACCAGCGCCACCTCGCCGAGCTCGGCCGCGAACGTCTGCAGCAGCTCCTGGGCCATCCAGCCGGCGCGGAGCAGCCAGTTGCACTGGGTGCAGTAGGTGATGGTGACGCGAGGGGAGCTCATCGCCTCAGCCTGCCAAACCCGGCCCGGCCAGGCTCGGCGAGTGTCTGGCTCAGCGACCGTCGGCTGTGGTGCGGCCCGGCATGAACGCCGCCGCGACCAGCACCGCCGCCGCGGCCACCGTCACCGCCAGGAACACGGGGTCCAGGGCCGAGGACAGCTCCGCGGCCGACGGATCCTGGGCCCCGCCGAGGCGGCCGTTGGCGAGGGCGCCGAAGATCGCGACCCCCACGGCGCTGCCCAGCGAGCGCGCGAACATGTTGGTGGCCGTCACCACGCCCCGCTCCTCCCAGTCCACGCTCGTCTGCGAGGCGATCAGGGTGGGGGTTGCGGCCAGCCCCAGACCGGCGCCGGTCACGAAGCATGCGGCGGCCACGTGCCACACCTGCGACCCGGTCCCGAGCTGCGTGGTGGCCGCCGTGCCGATCAGGGTCAGGGCGCCGCCCACGAGCGCGGTGGAGCGGAAGCCCAGCCGCAGGTACAGCCGGCCGGCCAGCGCCGCGGAGACCGGCCAGCCGACGGTGAGGGCAGCCAGTGCGAACCCCCCGACGAGGGCGCCGGTGCCGAGCACGCCCTGCGCGAACGTCGGCACGTAGGAGGCCAGTCCCATCACGATGGCGCCGATGCTCACCGCGACCAGGCTGCTCGCCACCAGCACCCGGCTGGTCAGCACCCACAGCGGCAGGACCGGATCCTTGGCGCGGGACTCGACCAGGACGAACAGTCCCAGCGCGACGGCGGCGACGGCGAACACCCCGAATCCGACCGGGGATCCCCACGCCCAGGCCTGCCCGCCCTCGAGCAGGCCCAGGATCAGCAGCGCGGCGCCGACGCTGAGGAAGGTGGCGCCCAGGTAGTCGATGCGGGGCCGGTTGCGGGTCCGCGGCGGTTCGACGAAGTTGCGGATCAGCATCACCGCGGCCAGTGCGCACAGCGGCACGTTGACCCAGAAGATCCAGCGCCAGGAGAGGTACTCCGAGAACAGGCCGCCGAGGGTCGGGCCGACCACCGCGGACATTCCCCAGACGCTGGCCAGGTACGCCTGCGCCTTGGCCCGCTCGGCGAGCGTGTAGATGTCGCCGGCAATGGTCAGGCCCATCGGCTGCACCGCTCCCGCGCCGAGGCCCTGGACGGCGCGGAACGCGATCAGCGCCGGCATCGACCATGCGCTCGCGCACAGCACCGAGCCGACGCAGAAGACTCCGATGCCCCACAGCATGACCGGCTTGCGGCCGAACAGGTCGGCGAGCTTGCCGTAGATCGGCGTCGAGACGGCCTGCGCGAGCAGGTAGACCGAGAACAGCCACGGGAACGAGGTGAAGCCGCCGAGGTCGTCGACGATGGTGAGCACCGCCGTCGCGATGATGGTGGAGTCCAGTGCGACCAGGGCCGTGGTGAGCATCAGCGAGATCAGGACCGGCCCGCGTTCCGAGCGCAGTCCGATGCTGCGCCTGTCCACCACCTCGGTTGTCATTGCGCGCCCCTGTCCTCGGAAGGACTCGATTGTGTATCACGCTACGTGTCGGCGCCTGTCCGGCCTCCGCGTCGGCGTGGCGTGGCGTGGGTCACTCTCGGCGACCTGCTGCCGGGTCGCGGTGCGGCGGCACTGTCGGGTGGGTGCCACACCCGATAGGGTTACTCGACGTGCGCCCTTCACTTTCCGACTACGCCCACCTGGCCGGCGGCAAGGTCCGTGACCTGTACACGATCGACGACGAGCACCTGCTGCTCGTCGCGAGCGACCGGATCTCGGCCTACGACCACGTGCTGGACACGCCGATCCCGGACAAGGGGCGCGTGCTCACCGCGATGAGCGTGTTCTTCTTCAACGAGCTCGGCGGCTACAACCACCTGGCCGGCCCCCCTGACGACGAGCGGATCCCGGCGGAGGTGCTCGGCCGCGCGCTGGTGGTGCGGAAGCTGAACATGGTGCCCGTCGAGTGCGTGGCCCGTGGCTACCTCACCGGCTCCGGACTGGCCGACTACCAGCGCACCGGCGCCGTGTGCGGCGTGCAGCTGCCCGAGGGCCTGGTCGAGGCGAGCCAGTTGCCCGAGCCGATCTTCACCCCGGCCACCAAGGCCGTGATGGGTGAGCACGACGAGAACGTGGACTTCGCCACCGTCGTCGAGCAGCTCGGGCAGGACCTCGCCGTCAAGCTGCGCGAGGACACCCTCGAGATCTACTTCCGGGCCGCCAGCTTCGCCGCCGACCGCGGAATCATCTTGGCCGACACCAAGTTCGAGTTCGGTCTCGACAACGACGGAAACCTGGTGCTCGCCGACGAGGTGCTCACCCCGGACTCGTCGCGGTACTGGCCCGCCGAGGGCTACGAGCCGGGCCGGGTGCAGCCGAGCTTCGACAAGCAATTCGTCCGCAACTGGCTGACCAGTGCCGAGTCCGGATGGGACCGGGCGGGCGACACCCCGCCGCCCCCGCTGCCGGACGAGATCGTCGAGGCCACCCGGGCGCGCTACATCGAGGCCTACGAGCGGATCTCCGGGCTGTCCTTCGACGACTGGGTCTGACTCACGGCGCGGCGCCCACCGCATAGGGTGGGCGCCATGACTTCGTCCGTCCCCCCGGTCACTGCTCCGGTGGCCAAGAAGGTTCCCCTCGAACGCACCCACCACGGCGAGACCTTCGTCGACAACTACGAGTGGCTGCGGGACAAGGAGTCCCCGGAGGTCCTCGCGTACCTGGAGGCGGAGAACGCCTACACCGACGCGCACACCGAGCACCTGGCGCCGCTGCGGGACACGATCTTCCAGGAGATCAAGTCCCGCACCCAGGAGACCGACCTGTCGGTGCCGTCCCGGATGGGGCAGTGGTGGTACTACTCGCGCAGCTTCGAGGGCAAGCAGTACGGCGTGCAGTGCCGGTGCCCGATCACCGGCCCGGACGACTGGACCCCGCCGGTGCTGTCCGCGGACACCGACATCCCGGGCGAGCAGGTCCTGCTCGACGGCAACGTGCTGGCCGAGGGTCACGCGTTCTTCTCCCTGGGCGCCTTCTCCGTCACCCTCGACGGCAACCTGCTCGCCTACTCCGTCGACACCGCGGGCGACGAGCGGTACACGCTGCGGTTCAAGGACCTGCGCACCGGCGAGCTGCTGGCCGACGAGATCCCCGGGACCGCGCCGGGAGTGACCTGGTCGGTGGACGACCAGCACGTCTTCTACCTCACCGTCGACGACGCGTGGCGCCCCGACACCGTGTGGCGGCACCGGCTCGGCACCGCGCCCGCCGACGACGTCAAGGTCTTCCACGAGCCGGACGAGCGGTTCTGGGTGGGCTGCGGCTCCACCCGCAGCGAGAAGTACCTGATGATCTGGGTCGGCTCCAAGATCACCTCCGAGATCCTGTGCCTGGAGTCGGCGACGCCCGAGGGCGAGTTCCGGGTGGTGCTGCCCCGCGAGGACGGCGTCGAGTACAGCGTCGAGCATGCCGTCGTGGCCGGCGAGGACCGCTTCCTGATCCTGCACAACGGCGTCGTGGACGGGGTGAAGGCGGAGAACTTCATCCTGGTCGACGCGCCGGTGACCGATCCCACGGACCAGCGGACGTTGCTCCCGCACGACGAGGACGTCCGGCTCGAGGAGGTCGAGGCGTTCGCCGGGCACCTGGTGCTCAGCTACCGGCGCGAGGCCCTGACCCGGCTGGCGGTGTGGCCGCTCGCGGCCGACGGCTACGGCGATCGGCACGAGCTGGAGTTCGACGAGGAGCTCTACTCCGTGGGCGCGGGCTCCAACCCGGAGTGGACCGGACCCCTGCTGCGGCTCGGCTACACCTCCTTCCTCACCCCCAGCCGCGTCTACGACTACGACGTGGCCACCGGTGAGCTGATGCTGCGCAAGTCGCAGCCGGTCCTGGGTGGGTACGACCCCGCCGACTACGAACAGCGCCGGGACTGGGCGGAGGCGGCCGACGGCACCCAGATCCCGATCTCGATCGTGCAGCGCAAGCGCGGCGAGGCGGACGGGGCGAGCGCAGCGACGGGGGATCGGGACGCCACCGGGCCCGCGCCGCTGCTGCTCTACGGCTACGGCTCCTACGAGGCCAGCATGGACCCCGGCTTCTCGGTGGCGCGGCTCTCGCTGCTCGACCGCGGCGTGGTGTTCGTGGTCGCGCACGTGCGCGGCGGCGGCGAGATGGGCCGGCACTGGTACGAGAACGGCAAGATGCTGACGAAGAAGAACACCTTCACCGACTTCGTCGACTGCGCGCGGCACCTGATCGACACCGGCCGCACCACTCCCTCGCAGCTGGTGGCGGACGGCGGCAGCGCGGGCGGGCTGCTGATGGGCGCGGTGGCGAACCTGGCTCCGGAACTGTTCGCCGGGATCCTCGCGAACGTGCCGTTCGTGGACCCGCTCACCTCGATCCTCGACCCGTCCCTGCCGCTGACGGTGATCGAATGGGACGAGTGGGGAAATCCGTTGGCGGACAAGGAAGTGTACGAGTACATGCGCTCGTACACGCCGTACGAGAACGTCACCGCGCAGGACTACCCGGCGATCCTCGCGATCACCAGCATCAACGACACCCGGGTGCTCTACGTCGAGCCCGCCAAGTGGGTTGCGGCGCTGCGGGCCACCAAGACCGGCGACGCGCCCCTGCTGCTGAAGACCGAGATGAGCGCCGGTCACGGCGGCGTCAGCGGCCGCTACGAGAAGTGGAAAGAGGTCGCGTTCGAGTACGCCTGGGTGCTCGACACCTGCGGCGCCGCGTAGCCCTCGGCTTCGGCCTCCGTCACGGCCCTCACCCCTCGTCGGGTGAGGGCCGTGCCCGTTCCACGCCGCCTGAGGGCTGTGCCCGTTCCACGCCACCGAGCAGGATGTCCGGCATCCGGGCGACGACGCCGGCGGCGTCCTCGTCGGCCATCATCAGGCGCAGCACCATGGCGCCCCCGACGATGAACAGCATGGTGGCCTGCGCGTCCAGGGCCGCACCGTCGCCCTCGCTCTCGCCCTCGCCCTCGCCTCGCTTCTCGTCCGCGCGGAGGACGTCGGCCAGCATCCCGACGCCCGGGCCGCCGAAGTCGGTCCACAGCGTGGTCAGCAGGTCCGCGCGGTCCCGGAACGCCGCCAGCAGCCCGGGGAGGGCGGCCTTCACCTCGGGGCGGCCGAAGAGTTCGAGGGAGTACGCGCAGGAGCGTCGGATCCAGTCCGCCGCGTCCGTCGCGTCGGCGACGGGGGTGGCCTCGTCGACCCATCCGAAGACCGCCTCGAACACCAGGTGCGTCTTGGACGGCCAGCGCCGGTAGAGGGCGGGCTTGCCGACTCCGGCGCGTTCGGCGATCGCCACCATGGTGGTGTGGTCCCAGCCGACCTCGGCCAGCAGCTCGCGCGCAGCGGCCAGCGCGGCGTCGTCGATCGCCGCGCTCCGCGGGCGCCCGCGCCTGCGCTCGGCGGCCGTCCCTGTCGTCTCTTCGCCGGAAGTCATTGTCAATAGCGTAACGCGGTGTTACGTTGCAAAAATTCGTAACTCGACGTTACGTAATGGCCTGCATCACACCGGAGGAAGCTGGACATGGCGGAACTGTTGGATGGCAAGACGGTCGTTGTCTCGGGGGTCGGCAACGGACTCGGGCGGGAGATCGCGCTGGCCGCGTACCGGGACGGCGCGAACGTCGTGCTCGGCGCGCGGACCGAGGCGAACCTGAAGTCGGTGGCCGATGAGATCGACCCCACCGGGGAGCGGGTCGCGTACGCGGTCACCGACATCCTCGACAAACAGGCCTGCGCGGGGCTGATCGGCACGGCTGCCGACCGCTTCGGGTCGGTGGACGCCCTGGTGAACGTGGCCGCGAAGGAGGACGTCTTCGGTGGGCTCGAGGGAGCCGACCTCGACGCATGGAAGGCGATGCTCGACGCCAACGTGATCGGCACGCTCACCCTGACGCAGGCCGCGCTGCCGGAGCTGAAGAAGCGGGGCGGGTCGGTGGTGCTGATCGGCTCGCAGGCGATGTTCCACCCGCAGCTGCCGCAGTCCGCCTACGCCACGTCGAAGGGGGCACTGCACGCGGCGATGTGGTCACTGGCAAAGGAGCTCGGACCGCACAAGATCCGGGTGAACACCGTCGTCCCGACGTGGATGTGGGGCCCGCCGATCGAGCTGTACGTCGCGCTGTCCGCCAAGCAGCGTGACGTCCCCGAGGAGACCGTGATCGGCGAGATCACCAAGAACATGCCGCTCGGCGAGATCCCCGCCGACGACGACGTGGCCAACTCGGTGGTCTTCTTCGCCTCCGACCGGGCCCGGATGCTCACCGGTCAGACGCTCTTCGTGAACGCGGGCGAGTACTTCCGCTGACGTTCGGAACCTGTTGACGCACAACAATTCTTGAAAGGCAGTAAGGCATGAAGCACAAGGTCATCGTCTGGGGCACCGGCGTCGTCGGCAAGCTCGTCATCCGTGAGCTCCTCGACCACCCGGAGTTCGAGCTCGTGGGCGTCATCGTGCACGACCAGGAGAAGGACGGCGTCGACGTCGGCACCCTGATCGGCGCCGAGCCGGCCGGGCTCGCCGCCACCACGGACTGGGAGGCGGTCCTTCGGCTGGACGCGGACGCGGTCGCGTACTACGGCCCGACCGCCGAGTACGCGGTGCAGAACATCGACAACATGACCGCCGCGCTGCGGTCCGGCAAGCATGTGGTGTCCACCTCGATGACGCCGCTGGTCTACCCCGAGCCGTGCCCGCCGGAGATGAAGGTCGCGCTCGAGCAGGCCTGCGAGGAGAGCGGAAAGTCCTGCTTCACCACCGGGATCGACCCCGGGTTCGCCAACGACCTGTTCCCGATGACCCTGATGGGCGTGTGCGGGCGGGTGGACAGCGTGCGGGTGCAGGAACTGCTGGACTACGCCACCTACGAGGGCGACTACGGCCCGACCATGGGAATCGGCGCGCCGATCGAGCAGGCGGCGGTGCTCGAGATCCCGGAGGTGCTGATCTTCGCGTGGGGTCACACCATTCCGATGATCGCCGATGCGGTGGGGGTGAAGCTGGACCGGATCGACACCGTCTACGAGAAGTGGGCGGCCACCGAGCCGATCGAGTACAAGTTCGGCGTCATCGAACCCGGCCAGTGCGCCGCGGTGCGATTCGAGATCCGCGGCTGGGTGGGCGACGAGGCGAAGATCGTCATCGAGCACGTCAACCGGATCACCAACGACGCGGCCACGCACTGGCCGCGGGCCACCTCGGTGGACAACGACGTGTACCGGGTGATCATCAAGGGCAGCCCGAACATCACCCAGGAGACCGTCTTCCGCGGTGAACTCGACGACAACCCGATCACCGGCGGGTGCCTGGCCACCGGGATGCGCGCGATCAACGCGATCCCGTACCTCGGCGACGCCAAGCCCGGACTGCTGTCCGCGCTCGACCTGCCGGTGATCCCGGGCCGGGGCACCATCCGGTCGTAGACGGACGACCCTCAGCGCCAGGCGTACCGCACCTGGGGCCGGSCGGCGCGCCCGTACTCGGTGCGCCGGTCGACCAGCCCGTCCTCGGCCATCCGCTCCAGGTAGCGCCACGCGGTCACCCGGGACACCCCGACGGCCGCCGCCACCTCGGCGGCGGTCAACGCCCGGTCGGCGTCGCGGACGCAGGAGGCGACGTGGTCGAGGGTCTGCCGCGCAACGCCTTTCGGGGTCACGGGGCGTTCGCTGGAGCCGCGCAACGCGGCCATGGCCCGGTCGATCTCGTGCTGTCCGGCGGCGGACCGGCCTGCGGGCAGGGCGTTGCGGAATTCGAGGTACCGCTCGAGCTTGTCGCGGAATGCGGCGAAGGTGAACGGCTTGAGCAGGTACACGGCGATGCCCCGGGCGACCGCGGTGCGCACCACCTCGAGGTCGCGCGCGGAGGTGACTGCGATGACGTCCGGTCGCGGGCGCAGGCCGGACAGCGCGGCGGCGACGTCGAGGCCGCCGGCGTCAGGCAGGCCGAAGTCGAGCAGGACGAGGTCCACCGGGTCGTCGGTGTCGCCCGCCGCGACCACGGCGCGCACGGCGGCATTGCCGGTGTGCACCACGCCGTGCACCGAGAACCCCGGCACCCGTTCGACATACGAGCAGTGCGCCTGCGCGATCAGCGGCTCGTCCTCGACGATCAGGACCCGGATCACGACCCGCCCCCGGGTGGCAGCGGGATCTCGACGACGAGCATCGAACCCAGCGACGGCTCGGCACGCAGGACGCCGCGGTGCCGGCCGACCACCTGGGAGACCAACGCCAGCCCCAGCCCCCGGGAACCCGACTTGGTCGAGTACCCGCGGGTGGTCGCGTTCGCCAACGAGTCCGGGGACAGGCCGGGTCCGCTGTCGGCGACCCGGATCACCAGCATCGAGTGCTCTTGCCGGACCGAGACCTCCACCCACGGGTCGTCGGTGTCGCGGGCGGCGTCGACGGCGTTGTCGACGAGGTTGCCGACCAGCGTCACCAGCTCCCGGGCCCGCAGCGTCGGCACCGGACCGAGCGCGGTGTCCTCGGTGACGGTCAGCGTCACGCCCCGCTCGGCCGCCTCTCCGACCTTGCCCAGCAGCAGCGCCGCCAGGGCCGGCTCCTCGACCGTGGCCATCAGCCGGTCGATGAGCTGCTGGGAGAGCCGCAGCTCGTCGGTGGCGAAGGCGACGGCCTCGTCGTAGCGGCCGAGCTCGACCATGGTGACGATCGTGTGCAGCCGGTTCGCGGACTCGTGGGCCTGCGATCGCAGGGTCTCGGCGAACCCGCGCACCGAGTCGAGCTCACCGAGCACGTCCTGGAGCTCGGTGTGGTCCCGGATGGTCAGCACCGTGCCGATCCGGCGGCCCTCCCAGTTGACCGGATGCCGGTTGACCACGAGCACCCGGTTCGTGGTCAGGTGCACCTCGTCGCCCGCATCGGTGGCGTCGGCGAGGTCGAGGCGGCGCAACGACGCCGGCAGCGAGGCCAGCCGCACCGGACCGTCGGGCAGCTCGAGCAGTCGTCGGGCCTCGTCGTTGACCAGGTCCGCCACCTCCTCGCCGCGGCCGAACACCACCAGGCCCTCGCCGATGGAGTGCAGCACGGCGTCGTGGTGCTCGTAGAGCCGGCGCAGCTCGTCCGGGGCCAGTCCCAGCGTCTGGCGGCGCAGCCGGCGGCTGAGCAGCAGGGCGCCGAGGGTCGACGCCACCAGGCCCGCACCGGCGAGCGTGAAGAGCAGCGGCAGGCTGGCCGCGAACTCCGCGCCCACGCGGGCGCGGGTGACGCCGACCGCGACCAGCCCGACCAGGGTGCCGTCGTCGTAGACCGGCGTCACGGCCCGAACGGACGGGCCCAGCGAGCCGGCGTAGGTCTCGGTGAACGTCTCGCCGGCGAGGGCGCGGTCGATGTTCCCCCCGAACGGCTGCCCGATCAGGGCCGGGTTGGTGTGGGTGTACCGGGTGCGATCGGGCGCCATCACCACGATGAAGTCGACACCGGTGGCCTGCCGGATGCCTTCGGTCTCCGGCTGCAGCAGCGCCGTCGGGTCGGGGGAGCGCAGCGCCGCGGCGGTCGAGTCCGTCAACGCCAAGGTCTCGGCGACCGCCGTCACCTCGCGCCGGTTGGCGTCGTCGCTGTCGCGGAGCTGGTCGACGATGCCCAGCGCCGTGCCCGCGGCGATGACCAGCGCCAGCACCGCGACCTGCAGCAGCAGGAGTTGGCGGGCGAGGCTCATCGGCCGTCGGGGCGATCGGCGGGCCACCGCGCTCCTCTCGTGAACGTAATGAACACAATCTTCATCGGTTTCGGGCGCGCCCGCAGAATTCTCCCTGACTCGACGTGATTGCCGTCACTTCGTTGCCATTCGATCAGAGGAGCACCGATGAGTGCGACCATCCAGGACCAGGCCCCAGAGGCGACGGTCAGCAAGCGTGACCGCACCCACTGGCTGTACATCGGTGTCGTGATCGCCGTGATCGGCGGCATCCTCGTCGGCTGGCTGGCGCCGGAGGTCGGCAAGTCCCTCGGCGTGCTCGGGACGCTGTTCGTCTCGTTGATCAAGATGATGATCAGCCCCGTCATCTTCTGCACCATCGTGCTGGGCATCGGGTCGGTGAAGGCCGCGGCCAAGGTCGGCCGGGTCGGCGGGCTCGCGTTGGTCTACTTCATCGGCATGTCTACCGTGGCCCTCGGCATCGGTCTGGTCGTCGGCAACCTGCTGGAACCGGGCAGCGGCCTCGACATCTCCGCGGCGACCGCCGGTCAGGGTGCGGCACTGGCCGACAAGGCACACGGCGCGGGCGGGACGATGGACTTCATCGCCTCGATCATCCCGACGTCGCTGCTGTCGGCGCTGACCGCCGGCAGTGTCCTGCAGACGCTGTTCGTGGCGCTGCTGGTCGGCTTCGGCGTGCAGGCCCTGGGCAAGCAGGGCGAGCCGATCCTCAAGGGCGTCGGACACCTCCAGAAGCTGGTCTTCAAGATCCTGTCGATGATCCTGTGGCTCGCGCCGATCGGCGCCTTCGGCGCGATGGCCAACGTGGTCGGGCAGACCGGCCTCGGCGCGGTCGTGCAGCTGGGCACCCTGATGGTCGGTTTCTACCTGACCTGCCTGATCTTCGTCTTCGGCGTGCTCGGCAGCCTGCTGCGCCTGGCCACCGGATTCTCGATCTTCAAGCTGGTGAAGTACCTGGCCCGCGAGTACCTGCTGATCTTCGCGACCTCGTCGTCCGAGTCGGCGCTGCCGCGCCTGATCGCGAAGATGGAGCACGTCGGCGTCGAGCGCAGCACCGTCGGCGTGGTCGTCCCGACCGGATACTCGTTCAACCTCGACGGCACCGCAATCTACCTGACCATGGCGTCGATCTTCATCGCCGACGCGATGGGGCAGCCGCTCTCGCTGACCGAGCAGCTCTCGCTGCTGGTGTTCATGATCATCGCCTCCAAGGGCGCGGCCGGCGTCACCGGAGCCGGGCTGGCCACCCTGGCGGGCGGCCTGCAGAGCCACCGCCCCGAACTGCTCGACGGCGTCGGCGTGATCGTCGGCATCGACCGGTTCATGTCCGAGGCCCGCGCGGTCACGAACTTCTCCGGCAATGCCGTCGCGACGCTGCTGATCGGCGCCTGGACCAAGACCGTCGACCGGGACCGGGTCAACGCGGTGCTGGCCGGCAAGCTGCCCTTCGACGAGGCCACCATGCTCGACGAGGACCGGGCCGAGGATCAGGACCGGGATCAGGAGCCGGCACGGGCCGCCGAGCCCGCGCGGCCGCTCGTCCACAGCTGACTCCGGCTCGGTGCTGCGCGGGGGGATCGCCGTGGCTACGTTGGTGCCCATGACAACTCCCGTACAGAACATCGGTATCAACACGCTCGGCGGCGTTCCCACCTCGCTCGGCGACTACGACGGCCGCGCGGTCCTCGTGGTGAACGTCGCCTCCAAGTGCGGCCTGACCCCGCAGTACACGGCGCTGGAGAAGCTGGCCACCGAGTACGCGGACCGCGGCCTCACCGTCGTCGGCGTGCCGTGCAACCAGTTCATGGGCCAGGAGCCGGGCACCGCAGACGAGATCGCCGAGTTCTGCTCGGCCACCTACGGCGTCACCTTCCCGCTGCTGGAGAAGGTCGAGGTCAACGGCGAGGGCCGGCACCCGCTGTACGCGGAGCTGACCACGGCGGCCGACGCGGACGGCGCGGCAGGCGACATCCAGTGGAACTTCGAGAAGTTCCTGATCGCGCCCGACGGCACCGTGGTGAACCGGTTCCGTCCGCGCACCGAGCCGGACGCGCCGGAGGTCGTCGCGGCCATCGAGGCCGTCCTGCCGCGCTAGTCGCTGCCACAGGCTGAACGGAGTTCCGGGTCGGGTTCGAGGTCGAATCCGACCCGGAACTCCCGTTCGATCGTTTCGGCGGGTTTCAGCGTCCGTTCACCTTCGGGGTTCATGCTGAGGGCATGACCGGGCAACTGATCGTGTCGGTATCCGGAATCCGCGACGAGACCACCGAACTGGTGGCCGGGTTCGCGTTGGAGATGGACAGTCGCGGGGTGCCGCTGTCGCTGCTCGTCGCGCCGCGGCTCAAGGACAAGTACCGGCTGGCCAAGGACGAGCCGACCCAGCAGTGGCTGCGGGAGCGGCAGGAGCACGGCGACGCCATCGTGCTGCACGGCTACGACCAGGCCGCCACCAAGAAGCGCCGCGCCGAGTTCGCCGCGCTGCGTGAGCACGAGGCGACGCTGCGGCTGACGGCCGCGGACCGGGTGATGGAACAGACCGGCCTGCGGACCCGGGCGTTCGCGCCACCGCGGTGGATCGCCTCGCCCGGTGCGGTGTCCGCGTTGGTGCCCACCGGTTTCCGCCTGCTGGCCGGCCTGACAGCCGTGCACGACCTCGGCCGCGGCACCGTGGAACGCGGTCGGGTGTTCGGCATCGGCGAGGGGTTCCGGGCGGAGCCGTGGTGGTGCCGGGCCCTGGTGCTCGGGGCCGGCCGGACCGCCCGACGCGGTGCGCTGGTGCGGCTGGCGATCTCCGCGAGGCAACTGGCCTCGCCCGGCCCACGGCAGGCCGTGCTCGACGCCGTCGACCTCGCGCTGCACCACGAGGCCCGCCCGGCCGCCTACCGCTGGGAGGCCGGGCCGGGTATCCGGGTGGCCTGAGTTCAGGCGACCTCGGTGGCGTCCTCCGCCGGGAGCACCCGGAACTCGGTGCCGTCGGGTGCCATCTCGGTGAGCCGGCCGTAGTAGATGCCGGTCCCCGGGTCGTTGAGGATGCCCTGGTGGATCGGCACGGCCACCCGCGGCGCGACGGCCCGCAGGTAGTCGACGGTCTCGGAGATCTTCATCCACGGCGCGACCGCCGGGACGGCGAGCACGTCCACCGGCTGCTCGGGCACGAACAGAGAGTCGCCGGGGTGCATCAGCTGGGCCGGCCGGTCCGCGCTGCCCAGCAGGAACGCGGTGTTGTCGATCACCGGGAGGTCGGGGTGGATCACCGCGTGCCGCCCGCCGGCCCCGGTCACCAGCACGTCGCGGACGTTGAAGGTGTCGCCCGCGTGCACGCCGGTCCAGGACCCGCCGAGCTGCGCCGCGGTCTGCGGGTCCGAGTACAGCGCCGCACCGGGGTTCGCCTCGAGCAGAGCGGGCAGCCGGTTCACGTCGACGTGGTCGGGGTGCTGGTGGGTGATCAGGATGGCGTCCAGGCCGGTGATGCCCTCGAAGCCGTGCGAGAAGTTGCCGGGGTCGAACAGGACGGTCGCGCCGCCCAACTCGACGAGCACGCAGGAGTGTCCGAAGTGGGTCAGTCGCATGCAGACGAGTATGCGCGGCGGCGAATGTGCGCGCATCACACCGATTGTCGCGACCGAACGAACGGACAGCTTAGTCGGTGCAGAGAGCAGCGGGGCGGACCGGTAAACTGCCTGTTGCCCGGTGGTCTGTGCCGGG
Organism: Rhodococcus sp. P4_C10; assembly: GCF_056402135.1. Lineage (NCBI taxonomy): Bacteria > Bacillati > Actinomycetota > Actinomycetes > Mycobacteriales > Nocardiaceae > Rhodococcus > Rhodococcus sp. P4_C10. The sequence goes on from NZ_JBFUHZ010000010.1 coordinate 89,339, forward strand.
CGGTACCGGAGCACCTAGCGAGGAGCAGCACGTGGCCCGTGTCGTTGTCGATGTCATGCCCAAGACCGAGATTCTCGATCCGCAAGGCCAGGCCATTGTCGGCGCTCTCGGCCGCCTTGGGCACGCCGGCGTCGCCGACGTGCGACAGGGCAAGCGTTTCGAACTCGAGGTCGACGACAGCGTCACCGACGCCGAGCTCTCGGAGATCGCCGAGTCGCTGCTGGCGAACACGGTGATCGAGGACTGGAAGGTCACCCGAGTCCAGTGAGCACCCGCATCGGAGTCATCACCTTCCCCGGCACCCTCGACGACGTCGACGCGGTGCGCGCGGTCAACCTCGCCGGTGGCGAGGCCGTCAACCTCTGGCACGGCGACGCCGACCTCAAGGGTGTCGACGCGGTGGTCGTGCCCGGCGGCTTCTCCTACGGCGACTACCTGCGCTGCGGCGCCATCGCCCGGTTCGCCCCGGTGATGGGCGAGGTCGTCAAGGCCGCGCAGGGTGGCATGCCGGTCCTGGGCATCTGCAACGGCTTCCAGGTGCTGTGCGAGGCGGGACTGCTCCCCGGCGCGCTCACCCGCAACGAGGGACTGCACTTCATCTGCCGCGACCAGTGGCTCAAGGTGGAGTCCACCTCGACCGCGTGGTCCTCGCGGTACGAGTCCGGCGCCGAGATCCTGGTGCCGCTCAAGTCCGGCGAGGGCCGCTACCAGGCGTCTGAGCGGGTCCTCGACGAGCTCGAGGGTGAGGGCCGCGTGGTCTTCCGCTACGCGGGCGACAACCCGAACGGCTCCAAGCGTGGCATCGCCGGCATCGCCTCCGAGAACGGTCGCGTCGTCGGACTGATGCCGCACCCCGAACACGCCACCGAGGCCCTCACCGGTCCCAGTGACGACGGCCTCGGCCTGTTCTACTCGGCTCTGGACGCGGTGCTCACCGCCTGAGTCCAGCAGCGCAAGACAGAAAGGACGGACCGGTCACCCCCGGTCCGTCCTTTTTCTTTGCCTCGCAGGGGTCTGCGTGGCCGGAACCGCCACGAGAACGTATTCCAACTCGGTACCGTCCCGCCCATGATCTCAACGGTTGTCTGGGGTACCGGAAATGTCGGACGCGCGGCCATCCGCGCCGTCGAGGCACACCCGCTGCTCGAGCTCACGAACGTGCTAGTGAACAACCCCGACAAGGTCGGCCGCGACGCCGGTGACCTGTCCGGGCTCGGCTGCAACCTGGGGGTCGCCGCGACCGACGACATCGAAGCGGTGCTGGCCGCCGGCCCCGCGGCCGTGGTGTACGCGGCGTCCGGGGACATCCGGCCCGACGACGCCTTGGCCGACATCTGCCGTGCGATCCGCGCCGGCGCCGTCGTCGTCAGCCCGGCGCTGTACCCGCTCTACGACCCGACCAACGCCCCGCCCGAACTGCGGGATCCGGTGCTCGCCGCGATCGCGGAGGGCGGGGGCTCGCTGTTCGCGTCCGGCGTGGACCCCGGCTGGGGCAACGACGTGCTGCCACTGCTGCTCAGCGGGCTCGGCAGCACCGTCGACGTGATCCGCTGCCAGGAGATCTTCGACTACTCCACCTACGACCAGCCGGACTCGGTGCGCTACCTGGTCGGCATGGGTCAACCGATGGACTACCTGCCGCCGATGATCGCGCCGACGATCCCGACCATGGTGTGGGGCGGACAGGTCCGGATGATGGCGCGGGCGCTGGGCGTCGAACTGGACGAGATCCGCGAGACCCTGGACCGGCGCGCGCTCGACGAGACCGTCAGCACCACCACGATGGGCGACTTCGAGGCCGGCACGCAGGGCGCGGTGCGGTTCGAGGTACAGGGCATCGTCGACGGCGAGCCCCGGATCGTCGTCGAGCACGTCACCCGCATCCACCCGACCTGTGCCACCGACTGGCCGATGCCGCCGGACGGCGACGGCGCCCACCGGGTGATCATCGAGGGCCGCCCGCGCATCGAGGTGTCCGTCGAGTGCACCGACGAGGACGGCAGCCGGTCCGCCGGCGGAAACGCCACGGCGGTCGGTCGACTGGTGAGCGCCATCGACTGGCTGGTGGACGCCGAACCCGGACTCTACGACGCGCTCGACGTCCCGTTGCGCCCTGCCGTCGGCAAACTCGTCAAGACAGTGAACTCGAAAGGACGCGCATGAACATCGACATTCCAGAGGGCAAGGATCCGATCGGCTACGTGTGGGGCGAGATGGTCCCCGGCATCGGGATCGCGGCCTCGAAGTTCTCCCTGTCGGTCTACGAGCACTCGACCATCGACCTGCGTGCCTTCGAGGCGGCGCGGCTGCGGATCGCACAGATCAACGGGTGCATCTTCTGCCAGGACTGGCGGACCGAACGTGACGGACAGAAGGTCGAGGCCGGCTTCGACGAGGCCGTCGAGCAGTGGCGCACCACCGACGTCTTCGACGACCGCACCCGGCTGGCCGCCGAGTACGCCGACCGTTACGCCCTCGACCACCACGGCCTCGACGACGAGTTCTGGGAGCGGATGGGCGCGCACTACAGCCAGACCGAGATCGTGGAACTGAGCATGAGCATCGGCGCCTGGCTGGCCTTCGGCAGGCTCAACCACGTCCTCGGCCTCGACACCGTCTGCGTACTCCCCGGGAACTGAGTGAAGGGCCGCCCCGCCGCGCGTCAGACGGCGGCCGGGGCGGCCGGCAGCGCGTCGAGGAAGTCCGCGCTCGGCGCGAAGAACAGCGAACCGGTGACGGCGGTCGAGAAGTCCAGCAGCCGGTCGTGGTTGCCGCGCGGGCTGCCGAGGAACATGTTCTCGAGCATCCGCTCGGTGATCGCGGGCGTGCGGCAGTACCCGATGAAGTAGGTGCCCATCTCGCCGCCGGCCTGGCCGTACGGCATGTTGGCGCGCAGGATCTCGAGCGACCGGCCTTCCTCGTCCTTGATCGCGTTCAGCGCGACGTGCGAGTTCGCCGGCTTGACGTCGGCTGTCATCTCGACGTCGTCGGGCTTGCTGCGCCCGATGACCCGCTCCTGCTCGGGGACTTCCAGCGCCTCCCACGACGTCATGTCGTGCACGTACCGCTGTACGTGCACGTAGGACCCGCCCGCGAAGCCGCGGTCCTCGTCGCCGACCGTGACGGCGGCGACGGCCTGGGCGCCCACCGGGTTCTCGGTGCCGTCGACGAACCCGATCAGGTCCCGGTTCTCGAAGTACTGGAAACCGTGCACCTCCTCGACGACGGTGGCCGCGCCCGCCAGCCGCTTGGTGATCTGGTGGGCCAGTTCGAAGCACGCGTCCATGCTCATCGCGCGAATGTGGAAGAGCAGGTCGCCCGGGGTGGACGGCGCGCGGTGGGTCTCGCCCCGCAGTTCGGTGAACTCGTGCAGTTCGGCGGGCCGAGGTCCACCGAACAGCCGGTCCCACGCCGACGAACCGACGCCGGTGACCAGTTCCAGGCCCGAGCCGGGCATCCGCAGCCCGGTCGCGCGGCGCAGACCCGCGGTGTCGGCGAGCAGCCCGCGGGTGGTGGCCTCGCCGCCCACGTCGATCGTCACGACCAGGAACAGTGCCGCGGGGGTCAGCGGCGTCGCCACCGTCTGGGACTCGGGCATCTTTTCGAAACTCCAATCATGGGGCGGTGCATCGACATCGGCGGTTGTCCGCCGATGTCCGGTTCACCCTAGTTGGGGCCACCGACGCCGCCTCGGCCGCGGGATGTCGGTGCCCGGCGGTAGCGTGCCGACATGACACTGACCCTGGGCATGATCACAGTCGACAGCGCCGACCCCGGACCGCTCGCCATCTGGTGGGCGGAGCAGGTCGGCGGCCGGATCGAGCAGGAGAACGAGGGCTGGTTCTTCCTGGTCGGGGTGCCGGGAGCGCCGTACAAGCTGGCCTTCCAGAAGGTGGAGGACCCGACGCCGGGCAAGAACCGGGTGCACCTGGACCTGTCCGCGCCGGACCTGGACGCGGAGGTCGCGCGGCTGACCGCGGCCGGCGCCACCGAGTACGAGCGGCACGACATGGACGGCTTCCGCTGGGTGACGCTGACCGATCCGGACGGCAACCGCTTCTGCGTCTCCGGCGGCGAGCACTGAGCGAACACCGAGCGCCGGGCCCGGGCCGGTGTCGGCGGTCCTAGGATCGTGGGCATGCCCACGATGACCGACGCCACCGCCTCCGGACTCTGTGCCTTCGTCGACGCCTCCCCGTCCCCGTTCCACGTGTGCGAGACGGTCGCGGCCGAGCTGACGGAGGCCGGCTTCGTCGAGTTGCGCGAGACGGACGGCTGGCCGACCGCGCCCGGCCGGTACTACCTGGTGCGGGGCGGCTCGCTGGTGGCGTGGAGCACCGAGGAGTCCGGCCACGGCGAGTCGCCGTTCCGGATCGTCGGCGGCCACACCGACAGCCCGAACCTGCGGGTCAAGCAGCACCCCGACCTGCGGTCCGCCGGATGGCAGTTGGTGGGCCTGGAACCGTACGGCGGCGCCTGGCTGAACTCGTGGCTCGACCGCGACCTCGGGATCTCCGGTCGGATCAGTGTGCGGGTGGGAAACACGCTGCAGCAGAAGCTGATCCGGGTGGACCGGCCGATCCTGCGGGTGCCGCAGCTGGCGATCCACCTGTCCGAGGAACGCAAGGGCGTTCAGCTCGACCCGCAGCGGCATGTCAACGCGATCTGGGGTGTCGGCAACTCGCCGACCTCGTTCCTCGGCTACCTGGCCGGGCAGGCGGGGGTCGCCGAGGACGCGGTGCTCGGCTGGGAGCTGATGACCCACGACCTGGCGCCGAGCGCGGTGGTCGGGCTGCACGACGAGTTGGTCAGCGCGCCGCGACTGGACAACCAGGGCACCTGCTACGCGGGAACCAGGGCATTGCTCGCGGCGGTCGAGGAGCCGGGCGAGGCCATCCCAGTGCTGGCGCTGTTCGACCACGAGGAGGTCGGCAGCATGTCCGATCGCGGCGCCTTCTCGGACCTGCTGAACTCGGTCCTCGAGCGGATCGTGCTGGCCCGCGGCGGCGGCCGGGAGGACTTCCTGCGGGCGCTGGCCGGCTCGGTGTGCGCGTCCGGCGACATGGCCCACGCCACCCACCCGAACTACCCGGACCGGCACGAGCCGGCGCACCGCATCGAGGTCAACGGGGGACCGGTTCTCAAGGTGAACCAGAACCTGCGGTACGCCACCGACGCTGCCGGCGCGGGTGCGTTCGCGCTGGCCTGCGACCAGGCGGGGGTGCCGTTGCAGCGGTACGTGCACCGTGCGGACCTGCCGTGCGGCTCGACGATCGGGCCCATCACGGCCTCGCGGACGGGCCTGTCCACCGTGGATGTCGGTGCCCCGCAACTGGCGATGCACTCGGCTCGGGAGCTGATGGGCGCCGCCGACGTGGCGTACTACGCGGACGCGCTCGCGGCCTTCCTGACGCCGGTCGACTGACCCCGCCGGGAGGGCGGCCGGCGGCGGTTCGGCGGACCAAGCACGAGCAATCTCTTCGATAACAATTCCCATAACGCACGGCTGTCGCCCAGCAACTGTGAGCTGTTCGTGGTCTGCTGTGGCGTCGAATCGTCGGAATCGGGCCATTTGTCCCGTGCCGGACTTGCATACGCCGGAAGGGAAATTGCCTGTGCGCTCAGTGAGACGATCATGGTCAGCAGTCGTGTCGGCCGCCGCGGTGACGGTGTCGCTGTCCGTGGTGATGGCCCCGCCGGCCACCGCCGCGGAAGGTGGACCCTGCGGGCAGGGTGGGAACAGCTCCGGCAGTTCCGGTAGCGCCACCGGTTCGTTGGGCAAGGTCCTGCCGTGGATCACCGGTTCGCCGGACGGGGCGCTGCCGCAGTTGACCGGCCGCACCAAGGCGATCGAGATGGTCACCGGCCCCGGCAGCCCGAACGACACCATCAACAGGTTCAACGTCTCCGGCACGGATCTCGGCATCATGTGGGACAACGGCTTGCCTGGCGCGGACCACGACACACTGGTCGCGTTCGGCGACACAGTCGGCGAGTGCGGCTCCGAGGGTGACGACTGGCGCAGCAACGTGCTCTTCCGCAGCGCCGACACGAACCTGGCCGACGGCATGCGGATCGACAGCTCGCCGCTGGACGCGCCGAACCACTCGAAGGAGATCATCCCCGGCTTCGCGATTCCCGGCGAGTTCACGACCATTCCGACCGGTGCGGTGGCCTTCGGCGGTGTCCAGTACGTCCGCTTCATGTCGGTGCGGTCCTGGGACACCCCGGGCAACTGGACCACCAACTACTCGGCCATCGCCACCTCGACCGACAACGGCGAGAACTGGGTCAATCAACCCGGCACGGTCCGGGCCAACACCGCCGGGATCGGCATCGAGGGCATCCCCGCCATCGCGCCGACCAACAAGGACTGGCAGCAGAGCGCGTTCCTGACCGGCCGCGGCGACGGCTACATCTACGAGTACGGGACGCCGTCGGGCCGGTTCGGCGACGCCCTGCTGGCCCGGGTGCACGGCGCGCAGCTGCTCGATCCGACGGCCTACGAGTACTGGAACGGCACCGGCTGGGTACCGGACCAGGCGGCGGCCAAGGCCGTGATGCCCGCGCCGGTCAGCGAGCTGTCGGTGCAGTGGAACGACTACCTGGGCAAGTACGTCGCCATGTACACCGACCTGAACGGCCTGGTCATCCGGCAGGCCGACAACCCGCAGGGCCCCTGGAGCGGCACCCAGACCATCATCAGCGGCCTGCTGTTGCCCTCGGTCTACGGCGGCTTCATGCACCCGTGGGCCAGCGGGCGGTACCTCGAATCCGTGGTCACCACCTGGGACCGGTACAACGTCATCTACATGCGCACCGACCTGCAGGGTCTGCAGATGGCCGCCACCGACCCAGTCGACCGGCCGGACCCGGCGACCACCGGTGAGGCGCAGCGGATCGGCACCGAGTACCCCGAGGAGGCCCCCGCGGAGACCCCGGCGGACAAGTGACACACCGGCCGAGCTGACGCGCGCGGCCCGCCCCGACCGAGGGGCGGGCCGTGGTCGGCTCTGCCAGTGCGTCGGACGTCGGTGCGCCCGGCTAGACTTTGCCCAGGCAGCGCCCCGCCGGTCTGCCGATCTGACTCCTTCAGGGAAGGGACCCCACTTCCAGTGTCTTCGCAGGTCGATACCGTCACCAACGCCGCAGCGACCCCGGATGTCGCCCAGCCCCACCGGGAACTGGGCCTCAAGGACGACGAGTACACCCGCATTCGGGAAATCCTCGGTCGTCGCCCCACGGACGCCGAGCTCGCGATGTACTCGGTGATGTGGAGCGAGCACTGCTCCTACAAGTCCTCCAAGGTGCACCTGAAGTACTTCGGTGAGACCACCACCGACGAGATGCGCTCCTCCATGCTGGCAGGCATCGGCGAGAACGCCGGCGTCGTCGACATCGGCGACGGCTGGGCGGTCACCTTCAAGGTCGAGTCGCACAACCACCCGTCCTACATCGAGCCCTACCAGGGTGCGGCCACCGGCGTCGGCGGCATCGTCCGCGACATCATGGCCATGGGCGCCCGCCCGATCGCGGTCATGGACCAGCTGCGCTTCGGCGCGGCGGACGCTCCCGACACCCGGCGCGTCGTCGACGGCGTCGTCCGCGGCGTCGGCGGCTACGGCAACTCCCTCGGCCTGCCCAACGTCGGCGGCGAGACCGTCTTCGACGCGTCCTACGCGGGCAACCCGCTGGTCAACGCGCTGTGCGCCGGCGTGATGCGGGTCGAGGACCTGCACCTGGCGTTCGCGTCCGGTGCCGGCAACAAGATCATCCTGTTCGGCGCCCGCACCGGCCTCGACGGCATCGGCGGCGTCTCGGTGCTGGCATCGGAGACCTTCGACGAGTCGTCGGGCGGCCGTCCCAAGAAGCTGCCCGCCGTGCAGGTCGGCGACCCGTTCACCGAGAAGGTGCTCATCGAGTGCTGCCTCGACCTGTACGCCGCCGGACTGGTGGTCGGCATCCAGGACCTCGGCGGCGCCGGGCTGTCCTGCGCGACCTCGGAGCTGGCCGCGGCCGGCGACGGCGGCATGCACATCAACCTGGACGCGGTGCCGATGCGCGCCACCGGCATGACCGCGGCGGAGGTGCTCTCCAGCGAGTCGCAGGAGCGCATGTGCGCCGTGGTGACCCCCGAGAACGTGGACGCGTTCATGGAGGTCTGCCGCAAGTGGGACGTGCTCGCCACCGTCATCGGTGAGGTCACCGACGGCGACCGGCTGGTCATCGACTGGCACGGCGAGACCGTCGTCGACGTGCCGCCGCGCACCGTCGCGCACGAGGGCCCGGTCTACGAGCGTCCCGTGCAGCGCCCCGAGGCGCAGGACGCGTTGATCGCGAACACCACTGCCGGACTCGAGCGCCCGGAGACCGCGGCCGAGCTGCAGGCCACCCTGCTCAAGATGATCTCCTCGCCGCAGCTGTGCAGCCGCAAGTGGATCACCGAGCAGTACGACCGGTACGTCCGCGGCAACACGGTGCTCGCCGAGCAGGCCGACGCCGGCGTGATCCGGGTCGACGAGAAGACCGGCCGTGGCATCGCCCTGGCCACCGACGCCTCCGGCCGTTACACGGCGCTGGACCCGTACGCCGGCGCCCAGCTGGCCCTGGCCGAGGCGTTCCGCAACGTCGCGGTCACCGGTGCCACCCCGCAGGCCGTGAGCAACTGCCTCAACTTCGGCTCCCCGGAGGATCCGGGCGTGATGTGGCAGTTCCAGCAGGCCGTGCGCGGCCTGGCGGACGGCTGCGCCACCCTCGGCATCCCGGTCACCGGCGGCAACGTCAGCTTCTACAACCAGACCGGTTCCACGGCGATCCTGCCGACCCCGGTGGTGGCTGTGCTCGGCGTCATCGACGACGTGCAGCGTCGCATCCCGACCGGTCTGGGCCTCGAGCCCGGCGAGACGCTGATCCTGCTCGGCGAGACCCACGACGAGCTGGACGGCTCGATCTGGGCCCAGGTCGAACACGACCATCTCGGCGGCGTGCCGCCGAAGGTCGACCTGGCCCGTGAGCAGCTGCTCGCGGACATCCTGCTGGCCAGCTCCCGCGACGGACTCGTCTCCGCCGCGCACGACCTGTCCGAGGGTGGCCTCGCGCAGGCCGTCGTCGAGGCGGCGCTGGCCGGCGAGACCGGCTGCCGGATCCTGCTGCCCGAGGGTGCGGACCCGTTCGTGACGCTGTTCTCCGAGTCCGCCGGCCGGGTGCTGGTCGCGGTGCCGCGCACCGAGGAGACCCGCTTCACCGGCATGTGCACCGCCCGCGGCCTGCCGTGGGTGCGGATCGGCGTCGTCGACGAGGGCTCCGACTCCGTCGAGGTGCAGGGCCAGTTCTCCGTCACCCTCGAGGAGCTGCGCGCGGCGCACGAGGGCACCCTGCCGGCACTGTTCGGGTAGCTATTGACCGACGTCGACGAGACCCAGGACCCCGGGACCGCGCAGCCTGACGCTGTGCAGCCCGGGGTCTGGTCACGTACCGACGAGCTCGTCGCCCGCCACCCGTTCGTGGTCTGGGCATGGGGACTGCTCCGCCTCGACTTCACCGGCATCGCGTTCGCGGCACTGTTCTTCTGCTGGTCGCTTACCCCGTCGCTGCTGCCACGCGACTGGCTCTTCCAGGGTCTGATCGGTGGAATCAACGCCGCGATCGGCTACGGGGTGGGCGCCGCCGTCGGCTGGACGGTGTACCGCTATCTGCTGGCGGGGCGGTCCTGGTGGCCGCTGCCGCCCCGGGTCGTGCAGGTGCTCGAGATCGTGGTCGTCGCCGGCTCGATCGTCGCGGCCGTGGTGATGCTGGTGTACTCCGCGGGCTGGCAACGGGAGCTGGCGGCGCTGATGGACGCCGAGGGCACCACCACCTCCGGTTACATCCGTACCGGCGGGCTGAGCCTGCTCGTGGCCGCCGCGGCGATTTCGCTGTGGCGGGTGCTGCGCGACCTGGTCCGGCTGGTGGCCCGCTATCTCAACCGCTGGCTGAAGGTGCCGCGGCAGGCCGCGTTCCCGCTCGGCGTCGTGCTGGTGGCGTTCCTGACCTACACCCTGGTCACCGGCGTGCTGCTGAACGGGCTGTACTCCATCGCCAACTCCGCGTTCAGCCTGCAGAACAACAGCACCCGCGACGGCGTCACCGAGCCCCTCAACCCGGAGCAGTCGGGCAGCCCGGAGTCGTTGGCGCCCTGGGACACCCTCGGCTTCGAGGGGCGCAACTTCGTCTCCCGGGGGTTGGACGCCGCGCAGCTGTCCGCCGCCAACGGCGCCCCGGCCAGGGAGCCGATCCGGGTCTACGCCGGCCTCGAGACCGCCCCGACCACCGAGGCGCGGATGGACGTGGTGGTCGACGAGCTGGAACGGACCGGCGCCTTCGACCGCAAGGTCCTGGTGGTCATTCCCACCACCGGCACCGGCTGGGTGAACCCGACCGCCGCCGAGGCCATCGAGCTGGTGCACAACGGGGACACCGCCCTGGTCGCCGCCCAGTACTCGTACCTGCCCAGCTGGATCTCCTTCATCGCGGACCGGCAGAAGGCCGCCGACGCGGGGAAGGCGTTGGTGGACAAGGTGCACGAGCGCTGGCTGACCAAGCCGCCGGAGACCCGGCCCAAGCTGTACGTGTACGGCGAGAGCCTCGGCACGCAGGCCGGCGAGGGTGCGTTCGACAGCCTCGGGGCCATCCGCGAAACCGTCGACGGGGTGTTGTGGGTCGGTCCGCCCAATGCCAACGTGCTGTGGCACCAGCTGGTCACCCGCCGAGACCCCGGCACCCCGGAGGTGGCCCCGGTGTACGCCGACGGCCTGGTGGTCCGGTTCGCCGACAGCGCCGCCGACATCTCGCAGCCACCGTCGCCGTGGCTCTACCCGCGGGTGCTCTACATCCAGCACCCGTCCGACCCCGTGGTGTGGTGGTCGCCGGACCTGCTGTTCCAGCGACCGGACTGGCTCTCGGAGCCGCCCGGATACGACCGGCTCCCGCAGATGCGGTGGTTCCCGGTGGTGACGTTCTGGCAGGTGTCGGCGGACCTGGCCAACGCCGCGGGGGTTCCGGACGGGCACGGGCACAACTACGGCACGACCGTGCTCGACGGCTGGCTGGCGATCGCCGCGCCCGACGGCTGGACGCAGGCCGACACCGACCGGGTGCGGGGCGTGCTGGAATCCGTCGTGGGCACCCAGGGCCCGGAGAAGTGACCGGTCCCGACGAGTGACAGGCCGGACTCGGTGAACGTGCCCGCCCGCGCGGCCGGGTACGCGCTCGCCCTGGTCGGTTGGAGCAACTGGCTGCTGCCCGCGCTGCGTCTGGGGCCGGACGGTCGCGCGGCCGCGAACACGGCCCTGGCGGTCGGGTTCACCGGCCTGGCGCTGGGATCCGGGGCGAGCGTGGCCGAACTCGGGCTCGAGCTGCGGCGCGGGTTGCCGCGCGCCGCCGCGGTCGCCGCGGTGCCCGCCCTGGCGTACGCTGCGGCGCTGGCCGTCCCGTCGTTGACGGCGCCGCTGCTGGCGCCGCGCGTCGGCGAGCTCCCGATCCGCGGGCGGGGCGAGTTCGCCCGCTGGGTGGGCGTGCAGATCCCGTTCGGAACAGTGCTCGCCGAGGAACTGCTGTTCCGTTCCGTGCTGCACGCGCAGGTGCGGCGGGCCTGGCCGCGCGCCGGGGGAGCGGTCGGAGCGCTCGCGTTCGGGCTCTGGCACGTGCGGCCGGCACGGGTGGCGGGTGATCCGGTTGCCGCGACCGTCGCCGTCACCGCCGCGTCCGGCCTGCTCTTCGACCGGCTCCGACGCGACGGCGGCGTACTGGCGCCCATCTTGCTGCACCTGTCGGTGAACGTCGGCGGCGCGCTCGCCGCCCGTTGGGCTGCCGGTAGGTTGGCGCGGTGACCGCACGCCGCAAGATCGACCCCGCGCAGCTGCGGGACGCACTGCTGACCGTCCGGGACTGGGTCGTCGCCCCCGACACGGACGACGCCACGGCGGTTGCCGCCCCCGCCCGCGCCGAGCTGGCCGCCGCGGTTCGCCTCAGCGCCCGGACCCTGGAGAACGTCGCGCCGGGTTCGTCGGTGGAGGTCCGCGTCCCGCCGTTCGTGGCGGTGCAGTGCATCGCGGGCCCGCGGCACACCCGCGGCACGCCGCCCAATGTCGTGGAGACCGACCCGCGCACCTGGCTGAAGCTGGTCACCGGGGGGCTGACCTTCGAGGCGGCCGCGGCCGCGGGCGCGCTCACCGCGTCGGGCACCCGAGCGGGGGAGATCGCACACTGGCTCCCACTGCTGCGCGTGTGACCGACGCTCGCCTGTGACCGACGCTACAGCCCGGCACTGTAGAGATGCCGGTGGTAGGAGCACCCCTGCGAGGGCCGTAGACTGAAGTTGCCCCCCACACCCATCCCCTAGGGAGCAACCCCGGTGACTCCAGCCGAATTGTCGGTCAACAGTCCGAATCTCCTCGCCGCCGTGCCCCCTCCGGGCATGTCCGATCAGGACGAGCAACCACCCCGCGAGGAGTGTGGCGTCTTCGGCGTCTGGGCTCCCGGCGAGGATGTGGCGAAGCTCACTTACTACGGGCTGTATGCACTGCAGCACCGCGGCCAGGAGGCGGCCGGCATCGCCGTCGCCGACGGCGCGCAGGTGCTGGTGTTCAAGGACCTCGGCCTGGTCAGTCAGGTGTTCGACGAGCAGACGCTCGGTGCGATGTCGGGCCATGTCGCCGTCGGGCACTGTCGGTACTCCACAACCGGCTCGACCACGTGGGAGAACGCGCAGCCGATCTTCCGGACCACCGCGGCGGGCACTGGCATCGCTCTCGGTCACAACGGCAACCTGGTCAACACCGCCGAGCTCGCTGCCCGGGCCCGCGAGGCCGGACTGGTCAACGACAAGCGTCCCGGCGGCGCCACCTCGGACTCCGACATCGTCGGCGCGCTGCTCGCGCACGCGGCCGCGGACCGGACCGTCGAGCAGGCCGCGATGGAACTGCTGCCCACCCTGCGTGGCGCGTTCTGCCTGACCTTCATGGACGAGCACACCCTGTACGCGGCGCGTGACCCGCACGGTGTCCGCCCGCTCTGCCTCGGTCGGCTCGACCGTGGCTGGGTGGTCGCCAGCGAGACCGCCGCTCTCGACATCGTCGGCGCGTCCTTCGTGCGCGACATCGAGCCCGGCGAGCTGCTCGCGATCGACGCCGACGGCGTCCGCTCGTCGCGTTTCGCGAACCCCACGCCCAAGGGCTGTGTCTTCGAGTACGTCTACCTCGCCCGTCCGGACAGCGTCATCGGCGGACGATCGGTGCACTCGACCCGAGTCGAGATCGGCCGTCGGCTGGCCAAGGAACACCCGATCGACGGCGACCTGGTCATCCCGGTCCCCGAGTCGGGTACGCCCGCCGCGGTCGGCTACGCGCAGGGCTCGGGAATTCCGTACGGCCAGGGTCTGATGAAGAACGCCTACGTGGGCCGTACCTTCATCCAGCCGTCGCAGACGATTCGTCAGCTCGGTATCCGGCTCAAGCTGAACCCGCTCAAGGAGGTCATCCGCGGCAAGCGGCTGATCGTGGTGGACGACTCCATCGTCCGCGGCAACACCCAGCGGGCACTGATCCGGATGCTCCGCGAGGCCGGTGCGCTGGAGATCCACGTGCGGATCGCGTCGCCGCCGGTGAAGTGGCCGTGCTTCTACGGCATCGACTTCGCCTCCCCGGCGGAGCTGATCGCCAACGGTGCGGGCGTGAGCGAGGCCGACGGCAGCGCCACCAGCATGGACGAGATGCTCGAGGGTGTGCGCCGGTCGATCGGCGCCGACACCCTGGGGTACGTCTCGATCGAGGGCATGATCGCCGCGACGGAACAGCCGGCCTCCCGGCTGTGCTCCGCGTGCTTCGACGGTCACTACCCGATCGCGTTGCCCAAGGAGACCTCGATGGGCAAGAACGTGCTCGAAGGGATGCTCGATGTCACCGCGGGCGCCCCGACGAAGCCGGACAACGACAACGCGAGTGCGCTGAGTCGGCCCTAGACCCGCGCCGAGACCGCATAATGCGAGTCGTACCGGCACGCACACCACCCGGGTCGTCCACGTCCTGGGACCAACCACAGTGCTCTGACGGCACTGTCGAGAACACAGCTGGAGTCAGAACGCGATGACCGAGGACCAGAACCCCCGCCCCACCGGCGCCTCCTACGCGGCGGCGGGTGTCGACATCGCCGCCGGCGACCGGGCCGTCGAGCTTTTTGCGCCGCTCGCGAAGAAGGCCAGTCGCCCGGAGGTGCTCGGCGGCCTCGGCGGCTTCGCCGGTCTGTTCGCCCTCAAGGGCGGCTACCGGGAGCCGCTGTTGGCGGCCTCCACCGACGGGGTCGGGACCAAGATCGCGGTCGCGCAGGCGATGGACAAGCACGACACGCTGGGCCTGGACCTGGTGGCGATGGTCGTCGACGACCTCGTGGTGTGCGGCGCCGAGCCGCTGTTCCTGCAGGACTACATCGCGGTCGGCCGGGTCGTGCCCGAGCGGGTCGCGGAACTGGTCAAGGGCATCGCAGACGGCTGCATCATCGCCGGCTGCGCGCTGCTCGGCGGCGAGACCGCGGAGCACCCCGGCCTGATGGCAGACGGTGACTACGACCTCTCGGCCACCGGCGTCGGTGTCGTCGAGGCGGATTCCGTGCTCGGCCCCGACCGGGTCCGTCCGGGCGACGTGGTGATCGGCATGGGCTCCTCGGGTCTGCACTCCAACGGCTACTCGCTGGCCCGCAAGGTGCTGCTCGAGATCGACCGGATGCCGCTTACCGGCCACGTCGAGGAGTTCGGCCGCACGCTCGGCGAGGAACTGCTCGAGCCGACCAAGATCTACGCCAAGGACTGCCTGGCACTGGCCGCCGAGACCGACGTGCGCACGTTCTGCCACGTCACCGGCGGCGGACTGGCGAACAACCTGGCCCGGGTCATGCCCAAGGGCCTGGTCGCCGAGCTGGACCGCGGTAGCTGGAGCCCGGCACCGGTGTTCGCGATGATCGCCCAGCGCGGCCGCGTCGAGCGCGCCGAGATGGAGCAGACGTTCAACATGGGCGTCGGCATGGTCGCGATCGTGGCGCCGGAGGACGTGGACCGCGCGCTGGCCGTGCTCACCGCCCGGCACATCGACTGCTGGACCATGGGTACCGTCTCGAAGGCGTCGGACAAGCAGGACGGCTCCGGCCAGGCGCACCTGGTGGGAGACCACCCGCGCTTCTAGGCAAAGACAAACGGTCCGGACACCCCGTATTCCCATCGGGGTGTCCGGACCGTTGTCGTATCCGGGGATAATTGGGCGCCGCTGAGCGCGCGCTGCCGCAGATGCGGAAATGAGGGGAGCCTGTGGGCTCCCCTCACTTGTCAGCTGCGTTGGTCAGCGGCGCCAGTCGTCGGAGTCGTCGTCGTCCCAGCGCGAACGACCATCCGATTCGGACCGCTGGTCGGTGCCGACCCCGGTCCGATGCGAGCTGGACGAGCTTCCCGACAGTTCTTGCTGAAGGCTAGAGAAGTCCGTGGACGGCGAGCTGTACTTGAGCTCACGCGCAACCTTGGTCTGCTTTGCCTTAGCCCGGCCGCGGCCCATGGCTAACCCCCTCGCGCTTTCGCGGGGCGGCCTGGGGAATTTGGCGGCCCCGTTTGAGTGTGTGTTTCTTCCTGACCCACACTCTAGCCTGAGAAAGGATTTGCCGCTCCTTCCCCTGGCAGTCCGGGGTGTCTGAATTATCTCAACGCGCCCGGAACAGCCCGAATGGTGCCGACTCGCACGCCTCCGCCGAGGACTGGCGGCGACGCCAGCCCCGCGAGGTCCTCGGTCCACTCGACGCCGAGGCGGTGCAGCAGCGCCGCGGCGAGGGGCAGCCGGGCCCGCTCGTGGCCGTCGTCGATCTTGAGGGCGAAGGCGGTGCCGTCGGGCAGCGCGCCCGCGTGCACACCGTCGGCCCCGGCCTTGCAGACCAGGCCAGGCACCGCGGCCATCAGCTGCGCATCGTCCGCGCCGGT
Organism: Rhodococcus sp. P4_C10; assembly: GCF_056402135.1. Lineage (NCBI taxonomy): Bacteria > Bacillati > Actinomycetota > Actinomycetes > Mycobacteriales > Nocardiaceae > Rhodococcus > Rhodococcus sp. P4_C10. The sequence goes on from NZ_JBFUHZ010000010.1 coordinate 105,327, forward strand.
GCCCGAGATCAGCCAGGGATGGTCGCGGATCGCGTCCGCGACCGCCCGTTCCGGGCTCCCCGGCGGCGCGGTGACGAGGCGGGAGAAGGCGTGGGCGAGGGCCGTCAACGCCAGCGGGATGGTCGGCAGCCCACAGCCGTCGATGCCGTGGTCGGACTCGATCTCGCCGGCCAGGTCGGAGACGGTGTCGAGTACGGCCTGCTGCAGCGGATGGGCCGGGTCGAGGTAGCTGTCGAGGGGCCAGCCGCGGGCCACGCACACCGCGAGCATCGCCGCATGCTTGCCGGAGCAGTTCATGAAGATTCGTCGACGCAGACCGCCTGAGGCGAGCACCCGGGCCCGGGCCACCTCGTCGGACGGCAGGTCCGGCGGGCACTGCAAGCGGTTCTCGTCGACTTCGGTGCGCTGCAGCAGCCCGTGGACCACCGCGACGTGCTCCGGTTCGCCGTGGTGCGAGGCGGTGGCCAGGGCCAGTTCGCGGCTGTCGGCGGGGACGAACCCGCTGCGCAGCATTCCGACCGCCTGCATGGGCTTGCTGGACGAACGGGGGTAGGTCGGGGTGTGCACCTCACCGATGGCGAGCAGGACCTCGCCGTGCGGGTCCAGCAGCACTGCGGAACCCCGGTGCACGCACTCGCGGAGACCGGACCGGACCACCTCGACAAGTTCGACGCTCAATACTCCACCTGCACCTTCAGCCCGGTGATCCGTCGGCGTGCCTTGTCCTCGACACTAGGCGACAGGTCGGGTTGTTGCGCGAGCAACAGCGCCAGCCGTTCCGGGTCGCGGCCGGTGAACAGGTCGCGGACCGTGACGCCGTGCGCCGGGACGTGCACGCGTTCGATCGCGTCGCCGGCCACGACCCGTCCGCCGCGGACCACCCGAAGGTAGGCGCCGGTGTCGGCGCGCTCGGCGAACCGCTTGACCCAGCCGGGCTCCGCGGCCCAGACGCCGAAGGTGCCGCACGGGGTTCGTGGGCCCGTCACCTCGAGTTCCGGCGCGTCGTCGCGGTCGCCGAGCCGCCAGCGCTCGCCGATGACCGCGTCGCTGGTGGGGAGCCCGCTCACGCGCAGGTTCTCCCCGAACCAGCCGGCGGGCAGGTCGCGGCCCAGTTCCGCCGCCCACCGCCGGGCCTCGTCCTCCTGGTAGGCGTAGACCGCCTTGAAGGCGCCGCCGTGGTGCTCGGTGTCGCACACCCGGTCGCCGTCGAGCCCGGCCGCGTGGACGCCCACCGGGCCGGTCACAGGGCGCTTGTCGATCGCGGTGCGCGGCACCCGCCGGGTGCCGCTGTCGCGCTCGGCGAACAGCACGCAGACCGCTTCGACGCGGCCGGCTGCCGGGGCGGGCCCGGTCACCGTCCGCGGAGCCGGTCGACGGCGGCACGGCCCGCCTGGACGGCGTCGTAGCTGGGGACGGAGTCCGCGTCGATGGCCGCGGCGGTGCCGCCGCCGACGACGAGCGGGGTCTCGGCCGGCACGGTCCGCTTGACCAGGGCCAGCGCGATGGGGCCGAGCTCGTGGTGGTCCACGACGGTGCCGACCGTGCCCACGGCGCGACCGTCCGCGGTGACGGCGTCGCCCGGCTGCGGCAGGGTGTCCGCCGAGCCGTCGAGGTGGAGCAGCACCAGGTGCCGCGGCGGCTTGCCCAGGTTGTGCACCCGAGCCACCGTCTCCTGGCCGCGGTAGCAGCCCTTGTCGAGGTGGACCGCGCCGTGCTCGGTGACTCCGCCGATCCAGCGGACCTCGTGCGGGATGGTGCGTTCGTCGGTGTCGAGGCCGATCCGGGGGCGCAGTGCGGCCACCCGCAGCGCCTCGAACGCCCAGCTGCCCGCGGGAGCGGCGCCGGCCTCGGTCAGGGCCGCCCACCAGTGGCCGAGCCGGTCGCGGGGGACCACGAGGTCCCAGGCGTGCTCGCCGGGCCACGGCATGGTGCGGAGGAAGCCGCCGCCGGCCACGGCGACGGCGCCGTAGACACCGGGCAGCTCGCCGACGCCGAGCGCCTCGAGGATCCGGGGCCGTCGGATGTCGGGGCCGATCAGGGTGAGCACCGCCATGTCGGGCGCCGGCTTGGGCTCGGCCTTCGCCCAGAACACCATCTTCTGCAGGAACCCGAGCAGGTCGGGGCCGTACTTCGGTTCGGTGTCGATCCACGTCACCTCGTCGAGATCGGTGAGCACGAAGTGGTGTTCGACGCGACCGTTGAGGTCGAGGCTGAGGTTCTCCGCCGACGCGCCGTCGGGCAGGTTCGCGACGTGCTGGCTGGAGATCGTGTGCAGCCAGCTGAGGCGTTCGGCGCCGGCAATGGAGAGGACGTACCGGTTCGACCGGTCGACGATCGCGGCGGTGGTCTCGGCCGATCGTTGCTCGCGCAACGGATCCCCGTAGTGCCAGGCGACACCCGCGTCGAGGGAATCGTCGGGGGCCGGCACGGCGCCGGGGAGGGTGAGCAGGGGACTCGTGGTGATGCTCGGTGACTCGGACACACCTCCATTCTAGGAGCGCCGTGCACGGCGGTGCCGCGCCGAACGGCGCGCCGATAGGCTTGGGGCATGGCTGATCAGGTGTTGGTGACCCTGGACGGCGTCGTGCACGATCCCGACGCCCCCCTCCTGCATGCGGACGACCTGGGTGCGGTGCGCGGCGACGGCGTCTTCGAGACGGTGCTGGTGCGCGACGGGGTGCCGTGCACCATCGAGCTGCACCTGGCGCGGCTGCGGAGGTCCGCGGCGGCGTTGGACCTGCCGGAGCCGGACCTCGACGACTGGCGGATCGCGGTCGGGCTGGCGCTCGACGAGTGGGGCGCCGACCGCGAAGGCATCATGCGCCTGGTGCTCAGCCGCGGGCGTGAGTCCGGCGGCGGGCCCACCGGGTACCTCACGGTCGGCCCGGTCGCGGACCGGGTCGAGGCCGCCCGCCGGGACGGGGTGTCGGTGCTCACACTCGCTCGCGGGTACTCGGTCGACACGGCCGCGACGGCGCCGTGGCAGCTGTTGGGGGCCAAGACCCTGTCCTATGCGACCAACATGGCGGCGCTGCGGCACGCGCACGCGCGCGGCGCCGACGACGTGATCTTCACGAGCAGCGAGGGCATGGTGCTGGAGGGGCCGAGGTCGACGGTGCTGATCTCGCGCGGGCGGACCCTGATCACCCCGCCGATCGAACACGGGATCCTGCCCGGGACCACCCAGCAGGCCTTGTTCGAGGTGGCCGGAGCGCACCGGTTCCGGTGCGAGGTCGACGCTTTGAGGCCCGCGGATCTCATTCTGGCGGACGGACTCTGGCTGCTGTCGAGTGTGACTCTCGCCGCACGGGTGCACACCCTGGACGGGCTGAGCCTGCCGGCTCCGGAGATCGCGGACGAGGTGTCGTCGCTGGTGGGCCTGGCCGCGGAGACGGTAGGAGCCGAGCTCGACGCGGCCTGATGCCCGGACAGGTCGTCTTGACATCGATACTACGACTAGTAGTAGATAAAGACCTGCGGCATACCGCCGCGGAAGATACCTTTTGATGCGGGACTGAGGCGTCAGCCCACGACCTCTGTTCCGGCATGCCTGTCCAACGGGCCCTGTCTGGGAGTTGTCAATGGACGCACTGGATGTTTCGCGCTGGCAGTTCGGAATCACAACCGTCTACCACTTCATTCTCGTCCCCCTGACGATCGGGCTCGCCCCGCTGATCGCCGTGATGCAGACGATGTGGGTGATCACCAAGAAGGATCACTGGTACCGGCTCACCAAGTTCTTCGGCAAGTTCTTCCTCATCAACTTTGCGCTCGGCGTCGCCACCGGCATCGTGCAGGAGTTCCAGTTCGGCATGAACTGGAGCGAGTACAGCCGCTTCGTCGGCGACGTGTTCGGCGCACCGCTGGCGCTCGAGGGCCTGGTGGCCTTCTTCCTCGAGTCGACGTTCCTCGGACTGTGGATCTTCGGCTGGGGTCGGCTGCCGAAACTCGTTCACCTGGCCACGATTTGGCTGGTCGCGATCGGTGTCAACGCGTCCGCCTTCTTCATCATCGCCGCAAACTCGTTCATGCAGCACCCGGTCGGTGCGGTGTACAACGAGGAACGCGGTCGGGCCGAGCTCACCAGTATCTGGGAGCTGCTGACGAACAACACTGCGCTGGCGGCTTTCCCGCACGTGGTGGCGGGTGCGTTCCTCACCGCGGGCACCTTCGTCGCGGGTATCGGCGGCTGGTGGATGGTGCGCAACATGAAGCGGGCCAAGGCGGCCACTGACCCCGTGGTGGCGGCCGCCAACGAGAACCAGGCCAGGACCATGTTCCGCCCGGTCACGATCCTCGCCCTGTGGGTGATGGTGGCCTCGGGTGTCGGCCTCGCGATCACCGGTGACATCCAGGCCAAGCTGATGTTCGAGCAGCAGCCGATGAAGATGGCCTCCGCGGAATCGTTGTGCCACACCGAGACCGACCCCAACTTCTCGATTCTCACGATCGGCACCCAGAACAACTGCGACAGCATCACCCGCGTGCTCGAGGTTCCCGGCGTGTTGCCCTACCTCGCCGAGGGCAGCTTCACCGGTGTCACCCTCCAGGGCGTCGAGGACCTGCAGTTGCAATACGAGGAGCAGTTCGGCCCCGGTAACTACCGGCCCAACCTGTTCGTCACCTACTGGACCTTCCGCGCGATGATCGGGTGGGCGGCCGGCTCGGCCATCCTCGCCGTGGTCGGGCTGTGGATGACCCGCGGCGGCCGGGTGCCGGACCAGAAGTGGTTCGGCTGGCTGTCCCTCCTCGCCATCCCCACGCCGTTCCTCGGCAACAGCGCCGGCTGGGTGTTCACCGAGATGGGCCGCCAGCCCTGGGTGGTACATCCGAATCCGACCGGGGTGGACCAGATCCGGCTGCTGGTCGATCAGGGTGTGTCCGACCATCCGACCGCCCTCGTGGTCGCCTCGCTGATCACCTTCACGCTGGTCTACGCCGCGCTCGGTGTCGTCTGGTTCATGTTGATCCGCCGGTATGCGATCGCCGGGCCGTCGGACCACGACATGCGTCCGCCGGGCGACGAATTGCCACCCGACGACTCGGGTGAACCCAGACAACTGTCGTTCGCGTACTGAGGCGGGAGAAGACCATGGGACTTCAAGAATTCTGGTTCATCCTCATCGCGGTGCTCTTCGTCGGGTACTTCGTGCTCGAGGGCTTCGACTTCGGTGTCGGCATGCTGTTCCCGGCGCTCGGCCGTACCGACACCCGGCGTCGGGTGCTGCTCAACACCATCGGCCCGGTGTGGGACGGCAACGAGGTCTGGCTGATCACCGCGGGCGGAGCGTTGTTCGCGGCGTTCCCGGACTGGTACGCCACCCTGTTCTCGGGCTTCTACCTGCCGCTGCTGTTGATCCTGGTCGCGCTCATCCTGCGCATCTGTGCGATCGAGTGGCGCGGCAAGATCGACGATCCGGCCTGGCGCGCGCGGTGCGACGCCGGCATCATGATCGGCTCGTGGGTGCCCGCGGTTCTCTGGGGCGTCGCCTTCGCGAACATCGTGCGCGGCGTGGCCATCGACGAGAACAAGAAGGTCGTCTCCGGGTTCTTCGACCTGCTCAACCCGTACGCGCTGCTGGGCGGTGCGACGACGGCCATCGTGTTCGCGCTGCACGGTGCGGTGTTCATCGCACTCAAGACCTCCGGTGAGGTCCGCGAGGACGCGGTGAAACTCGCTGCCCGACTGTCGATCCCGACGGTGGTGGTGGCGGGGGCGTTCGTGCTCTGGACGCAGCTGGCCTACGGCAAGGGCTGGACGTGGATCCTGGTCGCGGTGGCCGCCGCCGCCCTGGTGGGGGTGGTCGCGCTGACAGCCGTCGCACGGGAGGGCTGGGCCTTCGTGCTCACCACGGTCGCGGTCGTCGCGACGGTGGTCCTGCTCTTCGGCTCGCTCTACCCGAACCTGATGGTGTCCACCATCGACGAGGCGTACAACCTCACCATCTACAACGCCTCGTCGAGCCCGTACACGCTCAAGGTGATGACGTGGGCGGCCGTCTTCATGACGCCGGTGGTCATCGGATACCAGGCCTGGACGTACTGGGTGTTCCGCCAGCGGATCTCGACCGCTCAGATCCCGCCGTCGATCGGTCTTCCCGCGAAGTCACGTTAGATGCCGACCGAGACCGAGGCCGCGCCCCAGTCACGCACCCGCGGGCGCGGCCCGGTGGACCCGCGCCTGTGGCGCTACTCGCGGTCCGCCCGCGGCTACCTGCTCCTGACGGTGGCGCTCGCGCTGGTCACCGCGGTGACGGTCATCGTCTCCGCGGTGATGATCGGAACCGTGCTGGCCGGGGTGATCACCGACCCCGCGACCCGCAGCGTCGGCGCCTGGCGCACCGAACTGGCCGTCCTGGCCGGCGCGATCCTGGTGCGCACCGTGTCCACCTGGGCGCACGCGCGTTTCGCGCACCGGTCGGCGTCGCGGGTGATCGGCGAGCTGCGGGGCGAGTTGCTCACCGCGGCCACCGAGCTGTCGCCGCGCGAGCTCGACCCCCGCCGCGACGAGGTGGCGACGGTCCTGACCCGCGGGATCGAGGGCCTGCGGGCGTATCTCACCGGGTACCTGCCCGCCCTGCTGCTCGCGGTCACCGTCACCCCGCTGGCGCTGCTGGTCATCGCGCTCACCGACGTCACGTCCGCCGTGATCGTGGTGGTGACGCTGCCCCTGATCCCGGTGTTCATGATCCTGATCGGGCTGCTCACGCGGGGCAAGGCCGAGGCTTCGCTGGCCACCATGACCAGCCTGTCCGGGCAGCTGCTGGACCTGCTGGCCGGCCTGCCGACGCTGCGGGCACTCGGCCGCGAGCGCGGACCGGCGGACCGGGTTCGCGAGCTCGGTGATGCGCACCGGCGCACCACCATGGCCTCGCTTCGGGTGGCGTTCCTGTCCTCGATGGTGCTCGAGTTGCTGGCCACGCTCAGCGTCGCCCTTATCGCGGTGAGCATCGGGCTCCGCCTGGTGTTCGGCAACATGGGCCTTCGGGACGGGGTGGTCGCGCTGATCCTGGCTCCGGAGGTGTACCTGCCGCTGCGGATGGTCGGGGCCCAGTTCCATGCCGCAGAGGACGGAAAGGCCGCCGCGGACAAGGCCTTCGACATTCTCGACGGTCACGGGTCCGGCCCGCTCGGGGATGGCGAGGTAGCGGACTCGGCCACGGTGACGTTGCGCGGGGTCGGTGTGCGTTCGCGCGGGGGCTGGGCGCCGCGGCGCCTGGACGTGACCGCGGAGCCGGGACGGGTCACCGTGCTCGCCGGCGCCAACGGCTCCGGCAAGTCCACTGCGCTGCAACTGATCCTGGGTCTCGCGAACCCTGACGAGGGGGAGGTGCTGGTAGGCGGGACGCCGGTGCACCGGCTGGACGCCACTCGGTGGTGGCACGAGGTGGCCTGGCTGCCGCAGCATCCGGTGCTGGTCCCGGGCACGCTGCGCGAGAACCTCGAGCTCACCGGTCCGGTGGACGCCGACGAGTTGGATATCGAGAAAGCTTGTGCGGCAACCGGCTTCGATACGGTTCTCGCCGAACTGCCGGACCGCTGGGACACCACGGTCGGCGTCGGGGGCCTGGGGCTCTCGGTGGGGCAGCGGCAACGCCTCGCGCTGACCCGGGTGCTGCTCTCGCCCGCGCCGGTCCTGTTGCTCGACGAGCCGACCGCACACCTGGACGCCGACACGGAGGCGACGGTGCTCGACTCGCTGCGCCGACTGGCCGCGGCCGGTCGGACCGTGCTGCTGGTGGGACACCGTCCGTCGGTGCTGGCCGCCGGCGACACCGTGGTGACCGCGCAGTCCGAGGCAGTGCCCTCCGGAACCGGGGAGGCGGCGGCATGAGCGATCCGTTGCTCCGTGCACTGCGCCTGCTCGACTTGAGCCCGCGACGGGTGGCCTACGCGGTGGTCGCCGGGGTGGCGACGCTCGGCAGCGCGCTGGCGCTGGCCGCGCTGTCCGCGTGGCTGATCACCCGGGCCTGGCAGATGCCGCCGGTGCTCGACCTGACAGTCGCCGTGGTGGCGGTGCGGGCGCTGGGCATCTCCCGCGGCATCTTCCGCTACCTCGAGCGGTTGGCCACCCACGACGCCGCCCTGCGGGGCACGGTGTCGGCGCGGGAGCGGATCTACCGGCGGCTGTCGGAGGGCGATCCGGCCGCGCCCGCCGGCCTGCGGCGCGGTGACCTGCTGGCCCGCACCGGGGCGGACGTCGACGCGCTCGGCGACGTGGTGGTACGGGCGCTGGTCCCGATCGCGGTCGCGGTGGTTCTCGCCCTCGTCGCGGTCGGTGGTCTGGCGTTGATCTCGCCCGCCGGTGCGCTGGTACTGGCCGTCGCACTGGCGGTTTCGGGGATCGCCGCGCCGATGCTCTCGGCGCGGGCCGCTCGAATGGCAGAGGCGGACGGTGCGCTCGCGGCCGCGCGGTTCAGCGAGTCCGCGGTCCTGGCCCTCGACCATGCCGCGGAACTGCGGGTGGCCGGCCGCCTGGACGAGATGCGCCGCCAGGCGCAGGCCTGGGAGCGTCAGGAGATCCGGGCGACGGATCGGGCGGCGGTACCCGCCGGGTTCGCCGCGGCCGCGACCCCGCTCGCCGTCGGCGCGAGCGTGTTCGGTGCCCTGCTGATCGGCATCGCGGCGTACGGCGTCGACGGGGGCACACCCGGCGCGATGACCCCGATGTCGCTGGCGATCCTGGTGCTGCTCCCGCTCGCCTCGTTCGAGGCGACGGCCGTGCTGCCGGCCGCCGCGGTCGCGCTGACCCGGGCCCGGATCGCGTCCGCCCGCATCATGGAACTGCTGGACCGGGCGGGGGAGGCGCCCACGCCGAGCACCGCTCCGGTGATGGAGCCGGTGCACGTGCGGGCCCGACAGTTGCGGTGCGGCTGGCCCGGCGGCACCGACACCGACCCGATGGACCTGGACCTGCCGCCCGGTTCGAGGACCGCGGTGGTGGGACCGAGCGGCGCCGGCAAGACGGCGCTGCTGATGACCCTCGCGGGTCTGCTCGGCCCGGCTGACGGCGGCGTCACCGTGAACGGGTCGGCGGTCGGGGACCTGGACCCGGCCCAGGTGCGTCGCGAGGTCGGGTTCTTCGCCGAGGATGCGCACCTGTTCGAGACGTCACTGCTGGAGAACCTGCGGGTGGCCCGCGGCGACCTCGACCAGGCCGAGGCGTCGGCGACGTTGGAATCGGTGGGTCTGGGCGAGTGGCTCGCCGGACTGCCGGACGGCGTGCACACCTCTCTCGCGTCGGGGGGCCGGTCGCTGTCCGGGGGTCAGCGCCGCAGGCTCCTGCTCGCGCGGGCGCTGGTCTCGCCCGCGCAGGTGCTGCTGCTCGACGAGCCGACAGAACACCTCGACGCCGAGGAGGGCGCGGCGCTGCTCCGCGCGCTCCTCGACCGCTCCGGCAACCTGGTGGACCCGGGCCGAACGGTGGTCGTGGTGACGCATCAACTGCCGAGCCGCAGTGCCGTGGATCGGGTGCTCGAGGTGAGAGCCGACCGTGATGAGGAGAGCGGTCGAAGTGATCGAATCGTGACCGAACGGCCCGCTGTCGAGACCAAGCAGTGACACGAAACCCGATGGGCCGTCGGAGACCCCTGGCATAGTCACGACGGAATGCTCGATCGAACGTCCTGACGACTGGGGAGTGGTCCATGGGAGCGTTGATTCGAAGTCTGGTAGGCGGCGTCGTGGTCGGATTGGCGTCGGTCCTGGTAGCGGCGACGGCGGGGGCCGGCGGTGCGGCCGCGCTCCCGGTCTACCCGGTGGCCGACCCGGATCCCTTCTTCAGTGCGCCGCCGGACCTGGCCGCGCATGCTCCCGGCGAGGTGCTCAAGCTCCGGCAGATGCCGCCCAACCTCTACTTTCCCGGGAGCCAGGTGTGGGAGGTGCTCTTCAGCACGAAGGACTCCCAGGGGCATCCGATGGCGGCGAACACCACCTTCCTGCTGCCGCCGAACCGCGTCCCGGACGGTCCGCTGGTGTCGTACCAGCACATCATCAACGCGCTCGGGAACAAGTGCAAGATCGCGACCGAGCTCTACACGACCGACCCGTTCACCCAGATCCGGGAGGCGCCCGGCCTGAACATCGCGCTCGCGCGGGGGTGGGCGGTGACACTTCCCGACCATCTCGGGCCGAGGATGGCGTACGGCGCCGCGAAGCTCGGCGGGCAGATCACTCTCGACGGGCTCAAGGCCGTGCGGAAGATCCCCGAGTTCCAGGTGGCGAACAGCCCGATCGGTCTGGCCGGCTACTCCGGGGGCGGGATGGCGACCGGGTGGGCCGCCGCGATGGCACCCACCTACGCGCCCGGACTGAACATCGTCGGCGCGGCCGAAGGCGGCGTCCCGATGAACCTGGGGAAGATGGCCCAGGCGCTCGGCGCGAACCCGCATCCGGCCTTCGGCCTCGCGATGGCGGCCGCGCTGGGGCTCGAACGCGAGTACCCGGACCGGATCAACGTGTCGGGCCAGCTCAACGACCAGGGCCGCTGGCTCCAGGACATGATCAAGAACGGCTGCACCAACGAGATCATGTTCTGGGGCATCGGGCGCAGCGCGGCGCAGGTGACGGACAACAAGGACTTCATGAACTATCCGGCCGCCTGGGAGGTGATGGACGAGAACAGCCTCGAGCTGTACCCGGGCGTCCCGGACTTCCCGATCTTCGAATGGCACAGCCCCACCGACGGATTGATCCCGGTCGACTCCATCGACAACACCCTGCGGCGCTACTGCGGGGCCGGCACTCCGGTGGAGTCGCTCCTGACGCCCACCCCGGACCATCTCTCGGCCGCGGTCCTGGGTCTGCCGCGGGCGCTCGACTGGATGGAGGACAGGTTCCGCGGGGACGCCGCACCGTCCACCTGCTGACCTGCGCACGGACCGGAAAATAATCCGTTGCACACCCTCGTGGCCGGGCGTACCTTCGTCCGTACACGAGGAAGGAGGTGGTCTGAAGTTGAAGAACTACAGGACGCGTGAGGTGGCTGTCAGCTAGCCGCGCCAGTGGAATTCACTGACCGCGTGTGCGGCTGGCGAATCCCCGACAGTCACCCGGCCCCCGAGCCCCCGGTCAGTCCCGACCGGGACCGTACGACGACAAGCGTCCGTCGGCGGTACGGCTCGGGGGCCGTTCGGCGTCGACGGGCAGCAATCAGACGGAGGGGCAGCGATCAGACGGGAGTGCTACCCGATGTAGCGGGACAGCCTCGCGGACAGGTGCGGCTTCAGCGGACCGTCGGCGAGGATGCGCTCCTCGACGTAGGCGAGGTCACCGCCCTCGACGATGCCGTAGAGGCGCTTGGCGCCGCCGACCATCGCCCCGTGCTTGCTGCGGATGACGACGTCGGTCGCCAGTTCCCAGCTGGACTGGGTGAGCGCCTGGCCGTAGTACAGCTCGACGACGCCGGAGGCGTGCGTGAGCAGCAGTTCGACGGTCTCCTCGTCGACGCTGCCGGGGACGCCGTCGCCGCTGACCCGCCAGAACCCGCTCTCACGCAGGTCCGGTCCGGTGTACTGACCGTCGACGTCCAGGCGCCAGGACCGTGACTCCCAGGACAGGAAGTTGCCGCCGTCGTGGCTGACGACCACCTGCTGGCCGAACCGGTACTCGCCCTCGAGGTCGTGCCCCTCGCCCTCCCCGCGCCAGACGCCGACGAGCGGCAGCAGCGCGAGCAGGCCGGGATGCAGGTCGGGGCCGAGGCGCAGGTTCGCGGTCTCCTCGGGCAGCGGAAGTCCGGACAGCACCGGGATGTTGCGCCCGGCAGTGTCCTTGGACCGCTCGATCGCGTCGGCCACGGCCTTGTCGCCGGAGCCGCGTTGCACGGCCGGCTGGTCGGGGGACTGATCGTCCTCGGGGACCCCGGTCGGACTCACGGCTGGTCGGTGACCAAGCGGTACACGACGTAGAGCGAGAACCAGGTAATCAGAATGGCTGCGAGAACCAGCAGCACCTCGAAGAAAATGACCACGGCGTCATTCTAGACCGGGGCGCCGGATCCGGCCGCCTCGGGTGGCGCAGGTGCGTCGGGTGGCGTTCGGACCTGGGTCAGGACGCACGACGGCCCCGCCCCGGGCGAACCGGGAGCGGGGCCGTGACGCGACGCGTCCTACTTGCTGACGGTGATGTCCACGTTGTGGATGCCGCTGCCCTCGGGGGAGAGGGTGGTGTCGCCGTTGCCGGTGCTGGACAGCGCACGCACGGTCCAGGTGCCCGGGGCGGCGAAGAAGCGGAAGTCGCCGGTGCCGGACGCGACGACCTCGGCGGTGAACTCGCCGGTGCCGTCGAGCAGGCGGACGAACGCGCCGCCGACGGGCTGGCCGTCAGCGCTCAGCACGCGACCGGTGATGACGGTTTCCTTCTCGACGTTGACGCCGGACGGCAGGGTCTGACCCTGAACAGGTGCTCCGCACATGATTTATGCTCCCAATTCGATCGGTGCGCCGACGAGAGAGCCGTACTCGACCCAGCTGCCGTCGTAGTTCTTGACATTGCTCTTGCCCAGGATCTCCTGCAGCACGAACCAGGTGTGGCTCGACCGCTCGCCGATACGGCAGTACGCGATGGTCTCGCGGCTGTCGTCGAAGCCCTTCGCGGCGTACAGCTTCTCCAGGTCGTCGTCCGACTTGAAGGTGCCGTCCTCGTTGGCGGTGGTGCTCCACGGGATGTTGATGGCGCCGGGGACGTGGCCCCGCTGCTGCGCCTGCTCCTGCGGGAGGTGCGCCGGCGCGAGGATCTTGCCGGAGAACTCGTCGGGCGAGCGCACGTCGACGAGGTTCTTGCTGCCGATGGCGTTGATGACCTCGTCGCGGAACGCGCGGATGGAGGTGTCCGGCTCGGCGGCCTTGTAGTCGGTGACCGGGCGGGTGACCTCGGCTGCCGACAGCGGGCGGCCGTCGAGCTCCCACTTCTTGCGGCCACCGTCGATCAGCTTGATGTCCTGGTGGCCGTACAGCTTGAAGTACCAGTACGCGTACGCCGCGAACCAGTTGTTGTTGCCGCCGTAGAGCACGACGGTGTCGTCGTTGGAGATGCCCTTGGCGGACAGCAGCTCGGAGAACTGCTCCCGGTTGAGGAAGTCCCGGCGGAAGGCGTCCTGCAGGTCCTTTCGCCAGTCGAGCTTGACTGCGCCCTCGATGTGGCCGCCGTCGTATGCCGAGGCATCTTCGTCGACCTCGACGAAAACCGTCTTCGGGGCGGAGAGATTCTGCTCTGCCCAGTCGGCTGAGACCAGGACGTCGGAGCGAGCCATGGGTTTCCTTTCGTTCTTACTGCTTGGGTCTGGGTGGGAGGTGCGGACTACGTCGCAAGCCGCGTCGGACCGCGGAAGCGGGCCACGAGTGGGTAGATCTGGCATCCGAGGCAGATGCCGAACGCCGCATTGAGCAGGGCGGCGAAGAGGGCGAAGCCGGTGGCGACCGCGCCGAGCGTGGCCAGGCCGGTGAGGAACCCGGCGACGCCGACGACGGCGAACGCCAGGCCGACGAGCTGCGCGAACTTCAGCGGCGCGGCCGGTTCGCGTTCGCTGGTCGGTGCCAGTCGCGGCGCCACGAACAGGGCGAAGACCTGCCCGTACGGGCTGCGGCGCGGGCCGAGGGCGGCGCCGATCGCGAACACCACGGCCTGCACGGCAAGCAGCAGGCCGGCCGCGACCGCGGAGACGGTGGACAACGCGAGGACGGCGACGAGGACGGCGGTGGTGATCCAGGCGGCGAAGCGAGGTCCGCGGACGTCGACCTGGGTCGGCGTCGAACTGGTTACGTATTGGGTGGTGAAGGTAGGCATCGGGATGTGCTCCTGCGCTCGAACGAGTGCCTCGTGAGTACGTGAAGACCGTGGTTACGTGAAGAGGGCGCGTGTTCCGATCGGCACGGCGCGGGGCTCAGTCGGGATGCCGGAAATGAGCCTGACTGCGGTCAGCCGTGCGATCAGCAGCAGAGACAGCAACAACCACCGAGGCGGCACAGGTCAACTGTGCGGCGACGGGTGAGCATGAGCTCTTGGCTGGAGTGCACGTCGGCGAGCTTACCCGTTTTTTCCCGGAACAGAGTTGCCGGGTCCGCACAGTGGGAGCAGCGCGGTCTCGAGGTCCGCGGCGGCGGGGACCCCGGAAATCCGGTGCCGCTGCACCAGTGCGGCGTCGAAGATGAAGGTGGTGGGCAGCGACAGTACGCCCAGTTCTTTTGCCAGGACGGGGTTTTCGTCGATGTCCAGCTCTACCTCGACGGCGCGGGCCGCGTCGGGGCCGAGCCGGGTGTCGAGGTTCCCGAGGACCTGGTGGATCACCCGTCGCACCGCAGCGCAGGGCCCGCACCAGTCCGCGGAGAAGTGCAGGACAGTGGGCCCCGCGGTGTTCACCCCGGCCTCGGTGAGCAGCTCGCGCAGGGCTTCGTCGACCACGGGCCCGGACTCGGTGGCCCGGACCGTGCCCGAGCGCGCGCGCAGCAACGCCCCGGCCGCGACAGCGGCCACCAGCACGACGGCGAGGACGACGAGCGCGGTCACGGCGTCTGGAGATCGTCGAGGTTGATCACCACGTTGTCGCCCACGCCCTCGATCACCAGCTGGGATCCCTCCGCGTAGACCTTGCTGGGGACCACGCCGAACGGCAGCTGCTGCGCGTCGATGGTCCTGGTGAACAGCCCGAGCACGGTCGGCTTCAGGATGTCCGGGACGGTGAAGTCGGCGCGGCCCTCGGGCCCGAAGTAGAGGTCGGTGGCGACGACCTTGACGTTCTCGCCGTCGAGGATCAGGTCGGCCTGCACGCTGACGCTGGCCCGCAGCGGCCCGACCGGGACGGTGCCGGTGAGCACGACGCCGCCCGAGGTGGTCATCCCGGAGCCGCCGGAGCCGCCGGTCCCGTCGGACGGGTCGGCCGGCGGCGCGGAAACCTGCAGGTCGGGGATGCCGAGGAAGGTGCCGAGCTCGGTGGCGTCGATCAGCACGCGGCCGTCGATGTGGTCGACGGGGACCGTCTTCACCGTGCCGTTGACCAGGTCGGACGCCGGGATGCTGACGCCGTGCAGGTTCGCCTCCACGGTCACCTCGCCCACGACGTTGCTGTTCACGCCCTGGGCGCGGATCTCGACGTTCGAGTACTTCCCGGCGGCGGCCTGAGTGAGGAACGGGAAGCCGGTGATGGTCACGTCGGGGTCGGCGGTGAGCTCACCGCCGGCACGCAGGCCTCGTGAGACCCGGTACTCGGAGTAGGCGGCCGCACCGAAGTCGACGACGACGACAAGCGCCAGCAGGCACACCAGGGCGAGTATCAGTTTGCGCACCGCACCATTGTGACCGAACGCGCCGGGACTGGTCGGTCCGGCTGTCGAAGGCGGCAAGCTAGTCTGTTTCGAGGTATCGCGTCACCGTCGCCGCGTGTTCAGGCACATCACCGTGTTCAGGCACACCACCGTGCTCGACATGGACGACGAGAGGGGAAGGCCCGCGTGGAGCTGCTCCTGCTGACCTCGGACCCGCACCCGGAGGCAGTGCTGCCTTCACTCGCGCTGTTGGCGCACACCCTCAGGCCGGCGCCCACGGAAGTGTCGTCGCTGCTCGAGGCCGGGTCCGCGGATGTGGCACTGGTCGACGCCCGCACCGACCTCGCGGCCGCGCGCGGACTGTGCCGGTTGCTCGGCAGCACCGGTTCGGCGGTTCCCGTGGTCGCGGTCGTGACCGAGGGCGGACTGGTCGCGGTGAACTCCGAATGGGGTCTCGACGACATCTTGCTGCCCGGCACCGGCCCCGCCGAACTCGACGCGCGGCTGCGGCTGTTGGTCGGGCGCAGCGGCGGGCTGGCCAGCCCGGAGGCGTCCGGCAAGATCACCCTCGGTGAGCTGACGATCGACGAGGGCACCTACACCGCGCGGTTGCGCGGGCGCCCCCTCGACCTGACCTACAAGGAGTTCGAGCTGCTCAAGTACCTCGCGCAGCACTCCGGCCGGGTCTTCACCCGGGCCCAGCTGCTGCAGGAGGTCTGGGGCTACGACTTCTTCGGCGGCACCCGCACGGTCGACGTGCACGTGCGACGGCTGCGGGCCAAGCTCGGCCCCGAGCACGAGTCCCTGATCGGGACCGTCCGCAACGTCGGCTACAAGGCCGTCCGGCCCAGCCGCAAGTCCGGGGGCGGGCAGGCGGACGCGGAGCTCGTCGCCGACGACGACACCGGCGAGGCGGCCGACGCGACTCTGACCACGACCAACGGGACCGCGCAGTAGATGGAGACGGTGTAGTACATGGACGAGTTCGACCTGAGCCGGCCGACGCGGCTCGACGCCGGGCAGCAGGCGCAGGTACGCGCCGTGCTGGACCGGGCCACCACGGTGGACGGCACCGCGCCGGTTTCCGAGCAGGCCGTGCACAACCTGGCCGCCGACGCCGGACACCTGCTGGCCACCCACGACGGCGTGGTCGTCGGCTACGCCGGGGTCGAACCCGCGCACGGCGAGCACCCGGCCATGGCGGAGGTCGCCGTCGACCCTGACCGGCGCGGCCGGGGGATCGGCCGCGCGCTGGTCGCCGACGCACTGACCGCGGGCGGAGCCGGCACCCGGGTCTGGGCGCACGGCGACCTGCCGGCAGCCCGTGCCGTCGCCACCCACCTGGGGCTGCGGCCGGCCCGCGAACTGTTGCAGCTGCGCCGTCGGCTGGACACCCCGGAGCTGCCCGAGGTGCCGGTGCCGGCCGACGTCACCCTGCGCACCTACGCGGGGGCCGCGGACGACGCCGAGCTGCTGCGGGTGAACGCCGCCGCGTTCGACTGGCACCCCGAGCAGGGCTCCTGGACCCAGCACGAGATCGACGAGCGGGTGGCGGAGCCCTGGTTCGACCCGGCGGGACTGTTCGTCGCGGCCGACGTCGCGACCGGTGCGGTGCTGGGCTTCCACTGGACCAAGGTGCACCCGGCCACCGCGGACGGACCCGCGATCGGGGAGGTGTACGTGGTCGCGATCGACCCGGCCGCGCAGGGCCGTGGACTGGGCCGACTCCTGACCGTTGCCGGCCTCCGGTACCTTCGCGACCGGGGACTCGGTTCGGTGCTGCTGTACACCGAAGCGGACAACACCGCGGCGCTGCACACCTACGACCGGCTCGGATTCGGTCGCTTCCACGTGGACGTCGCATACACCGGGGTCGAAGGGGCGTAGATGTTCTACTGGCTGTTGAAGTACGCGTTCGTCGGACCGTTGATCGCTCTGATCAACCGTCCGAAAGTTGAAGGGGTGGAGAACATCCCGACCCACGGTCCCGCGATCCTGGCCGGCAACCACCTGTCCGTCGCGGACTGGCTGTTCGCGCCCCTGGCGTCGCCGCGCCGGATCACGTACCTGGCCAAGAGCGAGTACTTCACCACGCCCGGGTTCAAGGGCACGCTGCAGCGCTGGTTCTACAGCGGCGCCGGCCAGGTGCCGATCGACCGCAGCGGAGCGGACGCCGCGAAGTCGGCGCTCGCGACCGCCACCCGCCTGCTCGACGAGGGCAAGCTGGTGGGTCTGTTCCCCGAGGGCACCCGCTCCCCGGACGGCCGGTTGTACAAGGGCAAGACCGGGATGGCGCGGGTGGCACTGGCCACCGGTGTCCCGGTGATCCCGGTCGCGGTCATCGGTACCGGCGAGGTGTGCCCGCCCGGTCCGTTCCGCTGGCGTCGTCGCCGGGTGCAGGTGAAGTTCGGCGCACCGATCGACTTCTCCCGCTTCGACGGCATGAGCGGCAATCGCTGGGTGGAGAGGGCCATCACCGACGAGGTGATGTACGACCTCATGCAGATGTCGGGCCAGGAGTACGTCGACGTCTACGCGTCCACCCTGAAGAACCCGCGGCCCCAGGATCTCGAGGCAGCGCGCCCGACGGCGGCGTGATCCTCGACACTGCTGTTTATGAGTTCACCTTCCGTTCACCGTTCCGGGACCGTCTGTCCACCACCTGCCCTTAGCTTTCTTGGTGGGCGGCGATGCGCTGCCCGGTGCATCGGACCCCGAACTGCGCCTCGCAATGTCGCCCGACTCGGGCGAAATGGTTGAGCCTCCCGGAGGAATTAGCGTGAACTTCAAGCGCAGTGGTGCAGTGCTCGGTGCAATGGCCGTCGGGGCCATGGCCCTGACCGCCTGCGGCAGCGACAACAACTCCGCCGCCAACACCACCACGGTGAACAGCGCCGCCTCGAACGCCACCTGTGAGGGCAAGAGCACGCTCTCCGCCGCGGGCTCCTCGGCGCAGAAGAACGCGATGGATGCCTTCGCCGCCACCTACATCGCGGTGTGCAAGGACAAGGGCAAGGACGTCAAGGTCGCGTACAACCCCAGTGGTTCCGGCGACGGGCGCACCCAGTTCATCGCCAAGCAGGTCGACTTCGCCGGCTCGGACTCCGCCATCAAGGGCGACCAGGCCGCGGCGGCCAAGGAGCGTTGCGCCGGCAGCGACGCCTGGAACCTGCCGCTCGTGTTCGGCCCCGTCGCGATCGCCTACAACCTCGACGGCGTCGAGAACCTGACGCTCAACGGCGAGACCCTCGCCAAGATCTTCAGCGGCGGGATCACCAAGTGGAACGACCCGGCGATCGCCGCCCTCAACAGCGGCGTCAGCCTGCCCGACGAGGCGATCGTCCCGATCGTCCGCTCGGACTCCTCGGGAACCACCGACAACTTCCAGCAGTACCTGACCACCGCCTCCAACGGCGCGTGGACCAAGGGCGCCGGTTCCGACTTCGTCGGCGGCGTCGGCGAGGGTGCCAAGGGCTCGGCCGGTGTGTCGCAGGCCGTGGCCGGCGCGCCCGGGTCGATCACCTACGTCGAGAAGTCCTTCGCGGACCAGAACAAGCTCGCGATGGCGCGGATCGACACCGGCGCGGGCCCGGTCGAGCTGACCGAGGAGACCGCGGGCAAGGCGATCAGCAGCGCCAAGTTCAAGAACGAGGGCACCGGCGACCTGTCGCTGGACCTGAACTCGATCTTCGGCACCTCCGAGCCGGGTGCGTACCCGCTGGTGCTGGCGACCTACGAGATCGTCTGCTCGAAGGGCTACGACGCCGACACCTCGGCGGCCGTGAAGTCGTTCCTGACCAGCGCCGCCAGCGAGGGGCAGGCCGACCTGGCCGCGCAGGGCTACGTTCCGCTGCCCGCCACGGTGCAGGACAAGCTGACCGCGTCCATCGCCGCCATCGGCTGAGTTTTCCCGAACCGGCCTCCGCTCTATATTCACAACAGGAAGATTGCGAGCGCAGATGAGCGACGCGCCAGCCCAATCGGCACCCCTCACCTCCGGCCCCGATGACACTCGGGCCGGGGTGGGTGGTCCGCCAGGAACACCGGAGGCTCCGATCACTTCGTCACCCAAGGCCCCCGCAAAGACGGTGACCCGTCCGGGCGACCGGATCTTCACCACGCTCGCGTCGGGGTCGGCGGTGTTCATCACGGTGCTGATCGGCGCCATCGGGGTGTTCCTGGTCTGGCGTGCGGTGCCCGCGCTCTCGCGCAACGAGGCGAACTTCCTCACCAGCAGCGTCTGGAGCACCGACGACATCAACCACATGGCGTTCGGCATCCTGGACCTGCTCCAGGTCACCGTGCTGGTGTCGGTGTTCGCGTTGGTGCTGGCGATGCCGGTGGCGCTGGGCATCGCGATCTTCCTGACGCAGTACTCGCCCAAGCGGCTGGCCCGGCCGCTGGCCTACGTGATCGACCTGCTGGCCGCGGTACCGTCCATCGTCTACGGCCTGTGGGGCATGTTGATCTTTGCGCCCGCGATCCGGCCGCTGGCGGTGTGGCTGAACGAGAACCTCTCCTGGATCCCGCTGTTCGCCACGGGCTCCGGCTCGGTGCGCGGCGGCGGCACCATCTTCACCGCCGGCATCGTGCTCGCGGTGATGATCCTGCCGATCATCACCGCGGTGACCCGCGAGGTGTTCACCCAGACCCCGACCGCGCACATCGAGGCGGCACTGGCGCTGGGTGCGACCAAGTGGGAGGTCGTCAAGACCACGGTGATCCCGTTCGGCAAGTCCGGCTACGTCAGTGGCTCGATGCTCGGACTGGGCCGCGCGCTCGGCGAGACGATGGCGCTGTACATGATCCTGCGCACCACCTCGAAGGAGTTCGGCTGGTCGCTGTTCGACACCGGCTCCACCCTCGCCTCGAAGATCGCCCTCGGCTACGCGGAGTTCAACAACAACATCCAGGCCGGCGCCTACATCGCGGCGGGTCTGGTGCTGTTCGTGCTGACCTTCCTGGTCAACGCCGCGGCCCGCGCCGCCATCGCCGGAAAGAAGGACTGACATGACGGCGACTCTGGACCGTCCGGTCAAGAAGCCCACCTTCCAGGGGGTCAGCGGTCGGCGACGCTTCACCGACGTGATGGCCCGCGTGCTGGTCACCGGCTCGGTGCTGCTGGCGTTGGTGCCGCTGGTGTGGGTGCTGGTGACGGTGATCGCCAAGGGCCTGCCGGCGCTGATGAGTGCCACCTGGTTCACCAACTCCCTCAACGGGTTGTCGGCGTCGGCCGAGGGCGGCGGCATCTACCACGCGCTGATCGGCACCATCCTCCAGGGAGTGGTGTGTGCGGCGCTCTCGATCCCGGTGGGCCTGTTCGTCGCGGTGTACCTGGTGGAGTACGCGAACGGTTCGCGGCTGGGCCGGCTGACCACCTTCATGGTCGACATCCTCAGCGGCGTCCCGTCGATCGTGGCGGCGCTGTTCATCTACGCGCTGTGGATCGCGACGTTCGGGTTCCCGAAGTCCGCGTTCGCGGTGTCGCTGGCGCTGGTGCTGCTGATGGTGCCGGTCGTCATCCGCAGCACCGAGGAGATGCTCCGGATCGTCCCGCAGGACCTGCGTGAGGCGTCGTACGCGCTGGGTGTGCCGAAGTGGAAGACGATCATGCGGATCGTGATCCCGACCGCGCTGCCCGGCATCATCACCGGCGTCATGCTGGCGCTGGCCCGGGTGCTCGGCGAGACCGCGCCGCTGCTGATCCTGGTCGGCTACGCGCCGTTCATCAACTTCGACATGTTCAACGGCGAGATGGGTTCGCTGCCCGGCGTGATGGTCGCCGAGATGAACAACCCGACGGCCGCCGGCGCCAGCCGGATCTGGGGCGCCGCGCTGACTCTCATCCTGCTCATCGCGGTGCTCAACATCGCGGCCAAGGCGATCGGGCACCTGTCCCGCGTGCGGAGCAAGTGACCCAATGACCTTCTCGATCACCGAATACCGAGGGAGCCACCATGGCCAAGCGTCTTGACCTCAAGGACGTCAACATCTTCTACGGCAAGTTCCACGCCGTCGCGGACGTCGGCCTGTCCGTTCCCCCGCGCAACGTGACCGCGTTCATCGGCCCGTCCGGCTGTGGCAAGTCCACGGTGCTGCGCTCGCTCAACCGCATGCACGAGGTCACCCCGGGTGCCCGCGTCGAGGGCGCCATCATGCTCGACGGCGAGGACATCTACGGCTCCCAGGTGGACCCGGTGGGCGTGCGCCGCACCATCGGCATGGTGTTCCAGCGTCCCAACCCGTTCCCCACCATGTCGATTCGCGACAACGTGGTGGCCGGGCTGAAGCTGCAGGGGGTGCGCAACAAGACCGAGCTCGACGAGATCGCCGAGCAGTCGCTGCGCGGCGCCAACCTGTGGAACGAGGTCAAGGACCGCCTCGACAAGCCCGGCGGCGGGCTCTCCGGCGGTCAACAGCAGCGTCTGTGCATCGCCCGGGCCATCGCGGTCTCGCCGGACGTGCTCCTGATGGACGAGCCCTGCTCCGCCCTGGACCCGATCTCGACGCTGGCGATCGAGGACCTGATCACCGAACTCAAGCAGGAGTTCACCATCGTGATCGTCACGCACAACATGCAGCAGGCCGCCCGGGTCAGCGACCAGACCGCGTTCTTCAACCTCGAGGCCACAGGCAAGCCCGGCCGGCTGGTGGAGATCGACGACACCGAGAAGATCTTCTCCAACCCGACGCAGAAGGCCACCGAGGACTACATCTCGGGCCGCTTCGGGTAGGCACTGCCAACTGTTCAGTCGAACGGGCGGTTGTCGGGGCACGCTCTCGGGCGATGCTCCGGTAACCGCCCGTTCGTCGTCATCCGCACCCGAGCAGGGCCGCGCGCGGTGGGGGATAGGTTGGATCGATGACGAACGCCGACCGGCCCCGACCCGACAAGCACAGCCCCGAGACCCTCGGCGCGATGACCCAGAGTGTGCACGCCGGGAACCAGATCGACCCGGGGACCGGCGCGGTCCGGACCCCGCTGGTGCTGGCGAACTCGTATGCGCTGCCCGAGGACCCGTCGCAGATGAACTGGTCGGCCACCGACGTGCTCTTCTACACGCGCAACGGCGGGGTCAACCAGGTCGCGCTGCAGCGCAAACTGGCGGCGCTCGAACGGGCCGAGGACGCGGTCGTCCTGGCCAGCGGGGTGGCGGCACTGCACGCGGTGTTCTTCACCTTCCTGAAGACGGGTGACCACGTCGTCGTCGCCGACGTCACGTACGAGGCCGTGTTCCGGATGTTCACGGAACTGCTGCCCACCAAGTACGGCATCGACGTGACCTTCGTCGACACCAGCGACCTGGACGCCGTGCGCGCCGCGCTGCGACCGGAGACCGCGCTGGTGCACATCGAGACACCCGCCAACCCCACCACCCGGATCGCCGACGTGACCGCCGTCGCCGAGTTGGCGCACGGCGTCGGTGCGCTGCTGTCGGTCGACGCCACCTTCGCGACGCCGCTGCTGCTGCGGCCGCTGGAACTCGGAGCCGACCTGTCGGTGCATTCCCTCACCAAGTACGTCAACGGCCACGGCGACGCGATGGGCGGGTCGGTCGCCGGTTCGCGGGCGCTGGTCGACCGGATCAAGACCGAGGCGATGGTGGACGTCGGCGGCGTGATGAGCCCGTTCAACGCCTGGCTGATCAACCGCGGGGCGATCACCCTGCCGCTGCGGATGCGTCAGCACAACGCCAGCGCGCAGGCCGTCGCGGAGTTCCTCGAATCCGATCCGCGGGTGGCGTTCGTGGCCTACCCGGGGTTGCCCTCACATCCACAGCACGAGTTGGCGGCACGGCAGATGCACGGCGGTTTCGGCGGCATGATGGCGTTCGCGCTGCAGGGCGATTCCGACACCCACAACCGCTTCGTCTCGAACCTGCGCGTGATCACCTCCGCGGTGTCCCTGGGTCACGACGAATCCCTGATCGTGCACGTGTCGAGCACGGGCCCGCGGGTGGCGGCCTATCCCGAGGCGTTCCGCACCTGGGGGCATCTGCGTTTCTCGGTGGGGCTCGAGGAGACCGAGGACATCATCGGCGACCTCCGGGCCGCGCTGGACGCGACCTTCTGACGACGGAGGGTCCGCGAGACGACTACGCCCCGACCGGGTAATCCGGCCGGGGCGTGTCAGGTTTCGGTGCGCGTAGGTCAGGACTCGAGTTCGGTGGTCTCGTCGGGGTCGACCGGCATCTTGCCGGTGACCAGGAAGATCACCCGGCGGGCGACCTCGACGGCGTGGTCGGCGAAACGCTCGTAGAACCGTCCGAGCAGCGTGACGTCGACGGCCGCGGCCACGCCGTGCTTCCACTCCCGGTCCATCAGCACGCTGAACAGGTGCCGGTGCAGGTCGTCCATCGCGTCGTCTTCTTCGCGCAGTTGCGCGGCACGCTCGGGATCGCGGGTCTCGAGGACCTCCTTGGCGCCGGCACCGAGGGTCACGGCGAGCCGGCCCATCTCGGCGAAGTAGCCGTTGACCTCCTCCGGGAGGACGTGGTTCGGGTGCCGGCGGCGGGCGATCTTCGCCACGTGCAGCGCCAGCGCGCCCATCCGGTCGATGTCGGCGACGATCTGGATTCCGCTGACCACCGAGCGAAGGTCACCGGCGACTGGCGCCTGCAGCGCGAGCAGGGCGAAGGCCCGCTCCTCGCAGGCGACGCTCAGCTCGGTGATCTTGTCGTGATCGCTGATGACCTGCTCGGCGAGCGAGAGGTCTGCCTGCAGCAGCGACTGGGTCGCCACCTCCATCGCCGTCCCGGCGAGGCCGGCCATCTCGCCGAGCATGTCGGCGAGCCCGGTCATCTGTTCGTTGTATGCCACGCGCATGATGCCACAGCCTACGGCCTGGTAGGGACCAAGTCACGAGCAGCGGGTGAACGTTGCGTGAACCGGCAGTGCACGTCAGCGCGGTACGGCCGGCCAGGCCGCGCGCAGGCCCGACGTCTCACGCGCAGGTGTCGTCCGCTGCATTGGTGAACGACAGGTCCGCGGGCAACTCCTCGATCGTGGTGCCGGAGATGACGGTGCTCTTCGGTGCCATCTCCGGTCGCAGCGCGGTGTCCGCCGGCTTCGCGGGGTTGACTGCGCCGGTGAAGTTCGAGCCGAGCACCACGTCGATCAGGCCGCCGAGGTCCGCCGTGGAGGTCTCCTGGAGCAGGGCGCCGGGGATGGTGGCGGCCACGGTGGCGGCCTCGTCGGCCTGGCCGGGGGCGTAGCGGATCAGGGTGTTCGTGCTGGTGCCGCTGTAGTTGCCGACGCTGTAGATCTGGAAGCCCTCCGCGCCGAGCTTCTCGGCGGCGCCGGCGGCGATACCTGTCACGCCCGACGCGTTCGACACCTGCAGGGACACCTCGCTCGGGTCCACCGAGAGCAGTTGCGGCTCCGGGGCCGGCGTGGTGGCGGTCGCGGGGGCGGCGGCGGCCGACTTGTCGGGCTCGGGTGCCTTGCGCTCCTCGCCGGGCAGCGGTTCGTCGTCGATGATCGCCTGGAAGATCGCCTTGATGTCGTCCAGTCGCGGGATCTCGTTGCCCAGCTCGTTGGTGCCCGCGGTCGGGACGGTCAGGAAGGTGACCGCGCCGGCGTCCACCTTCTGCAGCGACCGGCCCAGCGTCACCAGCGACTTGGTGTCGACGTTCTGCACGAACGTCTCCCGGGTGAACGCGGTGATGAACCCGTTGAGCTTGCCCGGGTCGAAGAGGACCTTGTTCGACAGTGCCGACCGCAACAGCGAGGACAGGAAGATCTGCTGACGCTTGATCCTGCCGTAGTCGCCGTTGCCCTCGGCCTCCACCTTGCGGGCCCGCACGTAGTTCAGTGCGGTGGCGCCGTCCACGGTCTGGCGGCCCGCGTTCGGCAGCACGGCACCGAGTTCGTCGTCGATCAGGGGGGTGGACGTGCACACCTCCACGCCGCCGATCTGGTTGACCATCGACTCGAATCCGGAGAAGTCCATCCCGATGAAGTGGCCGATCTTCAGGCCCGACATCTTCTGGACGACCTTGACCAGGCATTTCGGCCCGCCGTACGCGTACGCGGAGTTCAGCTTGTCGTTGTCGGCGCCGGGGTTGATCTCGTTGGTGTACTGGCCCTTGTCGTTGTCCCAGGCCTGGCAGCTGGGGCGCACGATGTCGAGGTCCCGGGGGAAGGAGACCGCGACCACCCGGCTGCGGTCGGCCGGGATGTTGACCAGGATGACGGTGTCGGCGCGGGTGCCCTCGGCGTCGGCTACCGAGCCCGCGCCGATCTCGCCGTTGGCGCCCGCGCGGGTGTCGGTGCCGACGATCAGGTAGGTCTCGTCGCCGTACTGGCCGCCGGGGTCGACGACGTCGGTGCTGTCCGGGTCCAGCGCCGCGACCTGGAGGAAGCCGTTGTCGGTGGCACGAAGGTAGCCCCACGCGACGCCGGTGACCGCGAGCGAGGCCACCGCGACGAGTGCAACGGCGCTGCGGCCGAGCACCCGGATGCGCTTCTGCTTACGCCGCTTGCTTGCCGCCAGCCGGGTGCCGGCGGCGACGGCCTCCGCGGCGGGTCCCTCCGGGACGATCGGCGTGGGCTCGGCGCGGCCCGGCCGACCGGTGGTCGGTGCGGTGGCCGACTCTGGGGTCTCCGGGGTCTGCGCCACGGCGGGGTCGTCGTCCTGGCCGACCCTGTCCATCAGCTCCGAGACGGACAGCCGCTCGCTCGGGTCGCCGCTGCGCCCGCCGCGGATCCGGCCCGACGGGGTGCGGTCGGCGTCGGCCGGCGGGGGCGGCGGGGCGGGGGGAGGCGTGCGGCGAGGACTGAGCTGCGGATCGCTGACGTGGGAGATCGGTCTCTCCCAGGGGGCACGACCCTCGGGCACGTGGCCCGGACTCTGCTCGTCACCCACCTATGGATCCTTGCCTCTCGCACGAACTTCGACGTCGACCCGTGATGGGTTCCAACATGATACTTATCCAGCCCGAGGGTTCCACCCCGGTTGGAAGATGACTGGTCAGCCGCCCGAATGCATGAGATCGGCGCCGGCGGGGACGAGGCAGTCCTCGGGATCGTCGAGCCAGCCCTCGGGCAGGGAGACCTTGCCGGGCGAACCCTGCCGTCCGCGCGGGCCCTCGGCGTCCTTGGGGAACGGGACATCCGTGGGGAGCCGGACGAGCAGCCCGTCGAGTTCGTCGAGCGTCGACACCATGGCCATGGCCACCCGCATGTCCGAGCCGGCCGGGAAGCCCCGCAGGTACCAGGCGACGTGCTTGCGCAGTTCGCGCAGGCCCTTGCCCTCACCGTGGTGGTCCGCGAGCAGTTCGGCGTGCCTGCGGATGATGGTGGCCACCTCGCCGAGGGTCGGCGGTGTGGGCTCGGGGGTGCCGTTCAGGGCCGCACTGAGCTCGGCGAACAGCCAGGGCCTGCCGAGGCAGCCGCGGCCGACGACGACACCGTCGCAGCCGGTCTCGGCCATCATCCGCACGGCGTCCTCGGCGGCGAAGATGTCGCCGTTGCCGAGCACGGGGACGTCGGTGACGTGCTCCTTGAGGCGGGCGATCTCGCCCCAGTCTGCGGTGCCGGAGTACCGCTGGGCGGCGGTCCGGGCGTGCAGCGCCACGGCCGCGGCGCCCTCCCCGGCGGCGATCCGGCCGGCGTCGAGGTGGGTGTGGTGCTCGTCGTCGATGCCGACGCGGAACTTCACCGTGACCGGGATGTCGGTTCCCTCGGTGGCCTTGACCGCGGCCGCGACGATCCTGCCGAACAGGGTCCGCTTGTAGGGCAGTGCGGCACCGCCGCCCTTGCTGGTGACCTTCGGGACCGGGCAGCCGAAGTTCATGTCGATGTGGTCGGCCATGTTCTCGTCGACGATCATCTTCGCGGCGGCGTACGTGGTGTCCGGGTCCACCGTGTACAGCTGCAGGGACCGCGGCGACTCGGTGGGGCCGAAGGTGGTCATGTGCAGCGTGGCCGGCTGCCGTTCGACCAGGGCCCGCGCGGTCACCATCTCGCACACGTACAGGCCGGAGGTGCTGCCGGCGCGGGCGGTCTCCAGCTCCCGGCAGAGGGTGCGGAATGCGACGTTCGTGATGCCGGCCATGGGGGCGAGCACGACGGGGCTGCGCAGCTCCAGCGAGCCGATCTTGAGTGAAGACATGTGTACCTCGGTAGGAAAATGACTGTGCCCGGCACCGAGTTCGGTACCGGGCACAGGATAGCTGGGTCGGTCAGGAGGCCTGCTGTTCGCGCTTGGCGGCCTCGCGGGCGAGCATCCGGTCGCGCTGCTCCTCGAACTTGGTGGCGTTCGATCCGAGCGTCTCGAGGAACGCGGCCAGCGTGTCGCGGGCGCGCTCGCCGGCGTCGGAGAAGTCGTTGCGCTCGAAGATCTGCCACTTGCGCAGGACCGGCATGACCACCTCGTCGAGGTGCTGGCGGAGGTCGTAGATGCCGTGCTTCGCCATCAGGACGCCGTTGCGGCGGAAGTTGGGCATGCCTGCGCCGGGCATCTCGAAGTGCGTGACGACGTCGGTGATGGCGGCCATCGCCTGGTCGGGGGAGACGTCGAGGGCTGCGCCGCAGATGTTGCGGTAGAAGATCATGTGCAGGTTCTCGTCGGCGGCGATGCGGGCGAGCATCTTGTCGGCGATGTCGTCGTTGCAGGCCCGGCCGGTGTTGCGGTGCGAGACGCGGGTGGCCAGCTCCTGGAAGGTCACGTACGCGACCGAGTGCAGCAGGCCCTCGGTGTCGCCGGGGGAGGAGTAGCCGTTGGTCATGTGGATCATCCGGGCCTCTTCGAGGGCGACCGGGTCCACGCTGCGCGTCACGACGAGGTAGTCACGCATCACGATTCCGTGGCGGTTCTCCTCGGCGGTCCAGCGGCCCACCCAGGTGCCCCAGGCGCCGTCCCGGGAGAAGTTCTCGGCGATCTCGCGGTGGTACGAGGGCAGGTTGTCCTCGGTGAGGAGGTTGGTGATCATCGCGGCCTTGGCGACCTCGTCCAGGCGAGACTGCTCCGGATCCCAGTCGTCACCACCCAGGAAGGCGAAGTTCCGGCCCTCGTCCCACGGGACATAGTCGTGGGGGTGCCAGTCCTTCGCCATGGACAGGTGTCGGTTGAGATTGGCTTCGGCTTCGGGCTGCAGCTCCGTGAGCAGCTCGAGCTGGGTCAAATCTCTGGCCATTTAACTTGCCTCCATGTATCCGTGGAAATCGGCTCGGAGCGCCAGCCTACGGCACCGTAACCTTGCGGTGTTGTGGTTTGCAGTGCCCACAGCCTGGGCCGTTACCGCCAGGAGCTGGACTGTTCCCGTTGTGGCATCGCGGGCGCGGCTCAAATCGTTACCGATATGAGTCGTGGTCGGAAGGGCCGGAACGCGCGAACGGCGGCCCCGAAGATGGGTGCCGCCGTTCGCGCAGAAGTTGCTGGCCTACTTGCGGCCACCACCGAGCAGTCCGCCCAGCAGGTCGCCGATTCCGCCGGCCGCGCCGCCGCTGCCGCCGAGCAGTCCGCCCAGCACGTTGCCGAGTCCGCCCGCCGACTGGCCGCCGCCGCCGAGCAGTCCGCCGAGCAGGTCGCCGAGCCCACCACCCGACTGTGCCTGCGCGGGAGCCGCCGCACCGCCGCCGCCGAACTGCTTGGCGACGTACGCCAGGACGATCGGCGCGAGGATCGGGAGCAGCTTGCTCACCAGTGAGCTGTCACCCGCGCCGCCGACCCCGCCGAGGGCGCTGACAACCTGGTTGGTGTTGTCGCCGAAGACGTTGCTGACGATCTTCTCGCCGTCCGCCGCGTCGACCTGGTCGATGTCGATGCCGCCTTCGAGCAGGCCGTCGTCGGCATGCTTCTGCAATGCGCTCTCCAGCGAGGCCGCGCCCGCAGGGTCCTGTGAGTTGGCCTCGAGTCCGCCGACGAGCGTCGGGATCGCCGAGCGGACCGCGGTCTCCGCGGTGGCCTCGTCGACGCCGAGCTTCGCGGCGATCTGCCCGATCGGGATCTGAGACAGAAGGTCGTCAATGGAAGCCATGTATGCCCCGCCTTGTAGTGGGCGTCCATCCCCGAACGCCCGGTTCGCTGACATTAGCGGACGGCAGCCCCGACATGGTTCGACCTGGCAGGCGTGTTGTCGGGCGAAAGTAGTGCAGCTACCGCAGGATTCACGCCACGGGCGGGCCCGCCCGTGGCGAGCGTGGGGAGGATCAGGCGGGCTGGTGCTGCAACTTGTCGGCGGAGGCCGGCTCGTGCCGGTTCACCCGCATCAGGCCGAGCGCGCCCACGCCGGCGATGATCGCGCCGGCCGCCACGGAGACGGCCGCCGCGGTGGTGGTGCCGGGCGGGTAGTTCATCGCCAGCGGGGCGGCGAGCAGGAAGAGTCCGAGTGCCACCAGGCCCCAGTGGCTCGAACGCGACTCGGTGGTCATCGCCCACAGGCCGGCGGAGTACGCGAGCATCCCGAGAATGAGGATTGAACCTGTGATCTGCTCGTCGCCCTGCACTGGTAGCCACAGGCTGAGCAGGATGAGGGCCACACCGGTGACTACTACCAGGATGTCGCGTCTGACCTCGCGGGCGTGTTCCGAATCCAACATGACGGCCTCCCTCGCGCCGGATCCACTGTGACCCCATTCTGATCCCAGTTCGGGTCCGGTGTCGACCCGTGCGCGCGGGCGGCCTCTCGGCTAACGCTGGGCGGTGTTGCGAAGCCGAGTCAAGGTGCGCGCCGCGGCGTCTCGTGAACGCCGGGCACCGGGACGGCTGCGGACCGCGTCGAGGTACGCGCGGGAGAGGTCCTCGACACTGTCGAACCCGTCGGGCAGTCCGGCATGGCTGTTCACGATCTTCCGGACGAGTCGTCCCAGGCCGGCCGCGTCGTCGTCGTCCAGGGGGGATGCGTCGAGACCTTCGAGGGTGCGGAGGGTGATGTGACCCAGTTCGGTGTCGGTGGCGCGGGTCCTGGCCGAGTCGGCGACTCGGGGTCCCGGGCAGTCTTGCTGGAATGCCGCCGCGCGCCTGGGGGTGAGGGTGGGGTGGAGCCTGACGTCGGAGGGGCTCATGGCCACGCACCGCCTTTCCGGTTCCTAATTGGGCGTTCGTCCAGTTCCCATTTTCGAATCATGTTGACCGATAATCGAAATGGCCGTTCCATGCCGTGTTCTGCCTCTAAGTGGTATCAGAGCAGCGGCCCTCAGGGAACTGTGCCATTCGGGCGCGACGTCCCGTTGCGGGCAGGTTGGTCGGTTTTCCGTCCCGTACGGCCGGGGGTGAAGGGCGCTCTGCCATGCCGTAGCTGCGGCCAATCTTGCTTTGCTGCAACGGTTTACGGGTTTCAATGAGGATTCGCACCGGGTCGGGCGGCGCCGGTTGAATCGTGTCCGGAATGTGACCATTCGCACACGGGCAGGGGCGACGAGCTCGTTGCCTCGGACGCTTGGTGCACTTTCGTCCCGCCAGGCGGGGCSTGGYTCGACCGGGCGTCCACGAGACGTGAACGGCTCGGGTGCGCACCCCCTGCGGCGCACCCGAGCCAGTTCAAAGCATACCACCTGGTGTGTTCTTGCGGAAAGCTTTCTTACTTCTGAGTAGGGTCAGCGCAGTTGGTTGACGCAATTGTGGTGCGTCCGGGCTAGGGTGACCACGGGGTCCTGATGGGCCCGGCGGGGGCGAGTACGGGGGCAGCACGTTTCGGAGGCGGACAAGCTCACATGGCACGTCAACAGGAACGCGCGCGTCGGACTCGGGCCGCGATTGTCGAGGCGGCGGCGGTGGAGTTCGCCCGTCGTGGTTACGCGGCAGCGTCGGTGAACGCGATTCTCGAGGGCTCGCACGCCACCAAGGGAGCCATGTACTTCCACTTCGAGTCCAAGGAAGAGCTGGCGCGGGCCGTGCTGGCGGTCGCACTCGACCGGTACACCGACTCGACGGACCGCTGGAAGAGGGTCGATGCCGACCCGTTCCAGGTGCTGCACGGCATCATCGTCGAACTCGCCGAACGATTCGCCTCCGATCTCATCGTCCAGGCGGAGTTCCGTCTGATCGTGGAGCCGGAGTTCTACGAGGAGGTGCGCTCGGGCGGCAGTCAGGTCTGGGGGCACACGGCGCACGAACTGGTGCTGCGGGCGGAGGCCGAGGGGTTGCTGCGTGAGGGCGCCGACCCCGAGTCGTTCACCCGGGTGCTCGGCGCGGCTCTCGCCGGCCAGCGCTACATGCTCGACCTCACCACCGACACCACCGAACTCGGCGAACGGTTCGAGGAGGCTCTGGAGGTGGTGCTGGCGGCCATGGCGTCGCCGAGCTGGCTCGAGCAGTGGCGGCGGGACGGTTGGCTGGACCTGCGCGAGGCAGCGGGGCGCCCGGCCAGCGAAAATGGTCCAAAAACCGACCCTGACCAGCCGATTTGAGTTTCTCCGCTGATGTGTCCTAAGCTATCCCAGCTCCCAACGGAACGCCGTTGAGGGTACTTGCCGGAGAGATCCGGCGGCGCCCCCTTCGTCTAGCGGCCTAGGACGCCGCCCTTTCAAGGCGGTAGCGCGGGTTCGAATCCCGTAGGGGGTACGGATTAACAAGTTAGACGCTCCACCTGATACATTCTCTACCGGTTACACCGAGTGCTTCTGACACAAGCACTCCAGCAAGGCCCTGTGGCGCAGTTGGTTAGCGCGCCGCCCTGTCACGGCGGAGGTCGCGGGTTCGAGTCCCGTCAGGGTCGCAAAGCATTGTTCTCAGTCAATCGACTGAGGACAATGCAGTGCGACAGAAGTTCAGTGCGATAGGCATTCAGTTCGGGTGCCGTCCGGCCAGGTAGCTCAGTTGGTACGAGCGTCCGCCTGAAAAGCGGAAGGTCGCCGGTTCGATCCCGGCCCTGGCCACCAAGATCGAGAACAGACCCGAGGTTCAGGAAACTGAATCTCGGGTTTTTTTGTGTCCGGGGAAGGTTTCGCGCCCGGATCTGCCGGTATGGCGTACCTCACAGGCCCTCTTGGGTGCTCCCGGCGCGGCTCGCGCAGATGGCGTCGAAGGCCGTTCGCGACCCCGAAAGGGCCCCCGATGCCGAGCATGTGTCGACTGTCACTGTCGTGTCACGGCAATGACTGGGAGGTGCTCCCGTGCGGGGTTTCGACTGCCCCGGTTTCCGTGGGGGCGCCCTGTGCGCGAACCGGTTCGTTACAACGTGGTTTTCGACCCCGCCAAGTTGGCTCCGTGGACCTGGAGTTCGTGACGGTCGCCGCGCGGGGGCCCCGGTGGCGGGTGGTCAGGCGTTGGCGGACCAGCTGTCCGGCCCGAACACCTCGTAGTGGATCGCGTCCGCGGGCACGTCACGCGCGAGCAGCGAGTCGCGAACCGCGAGCATGAACGGCAGGGGCCCGCACAGGTACACCTTGGTGCCCGCCTCGATCTCGATGGTCGACAGGTCCGCCCGGCCGCTGTGCGTGGTGCCGCCCGGCAGTCGGGCGCCGAGGTCCTCGTACCAGCGGTGCATCGTCGCAAACGGGACGCGCTGCACCAGTTCGGTCAGCTCGGCCCGATGGGCATGGTGGGCCGGTGAGCGGTCCGCGTGCAGGACGGACACCGTGCGCCGGTCGTCGGTGTCGGCGAGATGGTTGAGCATGCCGATCATCGGGGTGCAGCCGATCCCGGCAGACACCAGCAACAGGGGCGCGTCGTCCTGCTCGAGTACCAGGTCGCCGAACGGGTGCGAAACCGACAGGCTGTCACCCTCGAAGACGTTGTGGTACAGGAAATTCGACACCTCGCCAGCCGGCTTCTCGGTACCATCCGGCGCGACACCGCCAGGGACGGCCTTGACGCTGATCTGCCACTCGGTCGCCGACGGCGCCCCGACCAGGCTGTACTGGCGGATCTGGTGCGCACCGTCGGGGAGCGGCACACTCACCGAGATGTACTGCCCGGGAAGGTAGTTCGGCAACGGTGTGCCGTCGGTGGAGGTGAGGACGAAGGAGACCGTGTCCGCGGACTGCAGGACCCGCCTGCCGACGGTGACGGTCCGCCAGACCTGGCCGGCGGGGACCCCCGCCTCTGCGTAGAGGTCGGCCTCGATCCTGATCAGGGTGTTGGCCATCAGCCAGTAGACCTCGTCCCAGGCCGCGGCGACCTCGGGCGTGACCGCCGCGCCGAGCACCTCGACGATGGCCTCGAAGAGGTACTTGTGGACGATCTCGTACTGGTCGGCGGTGATGCCGAGCGAGGCGTGCTTGTGGGCGATCCGCGACATGATCACGTCGGTGCGGTCGGCGTCGGGGCTGACCTGCAGTGCGGCGAACGCGGCAATGGCGCCGGCGAGGGCCTTCTGCTGCTCGCCCTGCTTCTGGTTGCCGCGGTTGAACAGGTCGCGTTCGAGTTCGGGGTGGGCCGCGAACAGCTTCGAGTAGAAGAGCGTGGTGATCTCTTCGATGGCCGCGCCGACGGCCGGAAGGGTCGCGCGGATGACTTCGGTGGACGCTGCGGAGAGGCTCATGACCAGAACGTATTTAATTGGCATCTGAGAGTCCAGTTAATGTGACGCAGTCCACTACCGTCTGTAGTAGTTGTGGGTGCCGGTCCGGGAGGCGCAGGTGGCGGGGTCAGTGCCAGCCGGTCAGCCGGCGCCGGCTGGTGAATGTTCGCGACTCCCCGCTGTACGGGTCCTCGAAGGTCAGGGACCTGGCCAGCAGTTGCAGCGGGTTCGAGTAGTCGTCCGGTGCGACGTCGAGCAGCCGCGGGTAGAAGTCGTCGCCGACGATCGGGATGCCGAGCGAGCTCAGGTGCACGCGCAGCTGGTGCATCTTCCCGGTGTGGGGGAGCAGTCGGTACCGCGCCCGCTCGCCGCGGACCTCGAGCAGTTCGACCCGGGTCTCGGCGTTCGGTTCGCCGGGTACTTCCTCGGCCTGGATTGTCCCGCGCTGCTTGATGATTCGGCTGCTGATCGTCAGTGGCAGGGTGATTGACGGGTCGTATCCGGCGATTGCCTCGTACTCCTTGCGCACCCTGCGCTGGTCGAACAGGGACTGGTAGGGCCCACGCGCCTGTGGTCGGACTGTGAAGACCAGCACGCCCGCGGTGACCCGGTCCAGTCGATGCGCCGGGGTCAGTTCCGGCAGGTCCAGGTCGCGGCGAAGTCGTACCAGTGCCGACTCCGCGACGTACCGGCCGCGCGGTGTGCTCGCGAGGAAGTGCGGTTTGTCCACCACCAGGAGGTTCTCGTCGCGGTGCAGCAGTTCCACCTCGAACGGGACCCGGGCCTCGGTGGGTGGGTCGCGGTACAGGAAGACGAAGCTGTGTGGCCGGTATGCGGTGGTGGCGGTGACCGGGCGCCCCTCGCTGTCCACCACCTCGGCGGCGGACACCTTCTCGAGCAGGCGTGCGGTGTCGTCGGGGAACCGGGCGAGCAGGTACTCGAGGACGGTCGGCCACCCGCCGTCGCCGGGCAGCCTCAGCCGGGTGGGGTTGAGTCCGTTGCGGACGGGGAGCGGGATGGCGGGCACACCGTAACGGTATGCCTGAGCTGTGACGTCCCTTCGTGGGCCGCGACCAATTCTGATCGTGGCTGCGCATAATCCGCAGAACCCGGGAATTCGCGCTGTGCCCCGGCTATGTTGACGTCGCTGTCCGGGGCGACAGCTGCGCCGGACAGCGTGTGGCGCATTCACTCGATTGGCAGGAGTTCGAATGAAACGACGACTGGGTACCGCCGTCCTTCTGGCCTCGGTAGCTGCACTGACGCTGCCCGCCGGGGCTTCGGCGGATGTCGTCAGTACCTGGGGGACGATGACCTTCACCGGTGGTTCGCAGGCATACACGGGCACCCTGACGCTCGGCGACGGCTTCCCGACGGCCACCATCGCAAGCGACTCCAGGGCCGCGGCCGGCGTCGAGACCGGTGCCGGCACCTTCCTCAACGCCGCGACGCCTGTGGGTGCGAAGTACGGCACGAGCAAGGGCCGTCAGTACCTCAACCTGCGTCCCAAGGTCGATGCGAACACGCCGTCGATCACGACCTACACCTTCAGCTCGCCGACCCCGGCCAGCGGCTGGACGTTCGTGCTCGGCGACATCGACGCCGACAAGGTCGTCGTCTCGGCGACCAATGCCGCGGGAGCGGCGGTGCCGGCGTCGGCGCTCGGCTTCAAGTCGACGTTCAACTACTGCGGCGGAACCCCGTCGCCGTGCGTCGCCAACGCCGACCTGCCCAGTTGGGACGGCAACGGCACTCTGACCGGCAATGCGGCGGCCGGCGACACCGATGGTGCCGCAGCCTGGTTCGAGCCGACGGTGCCGCTCAAGACGCTCACCTTCACCTACAGTCAGCGCAACGGCCAGCCCACCTACCAGACCTGGTTCGCGTCACAGAAGCAGACGGGTCCGGGTGCTCCGGGTGTCGGCGCGGGGTCGACCGACGACCTCTTCGGTTCGCTCGGTGATCTGTTCGACGCAGTCCCGACGGGCAGCTCCACCTCGGGCGGCATCACCAGCGGCCAGAACTGACCGCTCGTGACGGCTGAGCGGTAGCCGTACCGAACGACGTCGGCGCGGTCCCCCCGGTGGGCTCGTCTCGAACAGGTCGTGCGGCGGCGGCACCGGCGCCGGGTTCACCAGGTCCGCCGGCACCGGGACCTCCCGGTCGCCGTCGGCGTCGGCCTGCCGAAGCGTGCGGCCGTCGATCCAGAGCGTGCCCGTCGTGCCGGAGACCCTGGTCGTCATCAGCATCGGCCCCCAGGCGCCGACGGTGCTCTGCAGTACCCCGTCCACCCCGGAAGCGGTCCGGAAGTGCACCGTGAAGCTGTCCTCGGCGCCGCGTCCCTCCGCGTCCGCTCCCCGGTCGGCCACCACCGGCAGCCCGGCGCTGACCATCTCGAATTCACCCAGGGTGCTTCGGATCTGGTCGATCATGTGGGTGCCCTGCGCGCCGAGCCAGCCACCGCCGCTGGCGGCGTCGGTCCACCAGTCCGGGGCTTGGCTGGACGGGTCCGCGAACATCGGCAGGTGCATCAGGAACGTCGCCAGTCGGGGTGTGCCGATGGCGCCGGCGGCCACCTGGCGGCGCAGCAGCGCCTGCTCCGTCGCGTACCGGAACTCGGTGCCGATCTGGTGCACGACGCCGGCGCGCTCGACGGCCTCGAGCATGGCGCTGGCCTCGGCGAGGTTCGCCGCGAACGGCTTCTCGCACACCACATGCAGGCCGCGCTCGGCCGCCTCGATGGCCAGTGCGGCGTGCGTGTGTGGGGGAGTGGCGATGGTGACGGCGTCGATGTCGGCGGCCCCGAGCGCTTCGTCGAGGGAGGTGACCGCGTGCTCGATGTCCATCCGCCGCGCCCGTTCGGCGGTGCGCGCACGGTCGCGTCCGATCAGGGCGCGCACCTCGAAGCCGGCGTCGCGGAACGCGGGCACGTGTGTGATGCAACCGAACCCGGTGCCGATCACGGCCAGCCCCAGCGATTTGTCCGTCATGTCTCTTCCTGACTGAATTGAGTAGTTGTCGGGCGCGACCGGCGGGAGGTTCTTCGACCGGTCATTCCGTGCAGGTGGACCGCAGCGCACTATTTAGTGTACGACACTTAAAATTGCTGCGGCGTAATGGTATTCGTAAAGTTGTCATGTGTCATTCGACGCTCATGTAGCGTCCGGTCGCATCGAGAGCCGGGGCCGCAGGAGGCGCCGGATACGAGTGATTTGGAGTCAGATTGAAGCGACGTATCGTTGCGAGCCTCATGTTCGCAACCGCAGGAATCCTGTTGGCGCCCGCAGCCGCACACGCCGCCCCCGGACAGGTGATCTGCCTGCCGGGCCAGACCCACACCGAGGGGGGACTGGCCTGTAACACCTCCGCGCTCGGTTCAGCCGCGCAACCCACGCCGATCACGCGGACCGAGGCCGCCGACAACGGTTCCAGCAACTTCGCCGCCGGCGTCGCCTTCGACTTCGACGACCTCGAAGACCTGATCAGGTCCCTCTCGGGCGGGATCCGGAGCGGCCAGCAGTAGCCGGCATACGGACGGGTGCGGGCGCTGATCGATTGGATCGGCGCCCGCACTCGTATGCTGGACGGATGACGAAGTGGACCACTGAGGACATCGTCGACCAGCGCGGACGCACCTACGTGGTGACCGGTGCGAACAGCGGGCTGGGGGAGGTGGCCGCGCGGGCGCTCGCCGCGTCCGGCGCGCATGTCGTGCTGGCCTGTCGAGACGTCGGGAAGGGCCAGCGGGTCGCGGCCGAAATCGGCGACAACGCCGAGGTCCGCAGGCTGGACCTCGCGGACCTGGCCTCGGTCCGGGATTTCGCCTCCGGGATCGAGAAGGTCGACGTCCTGGTGAACAACGCCGGCGTCATGGCGGTTCCCCGGCGCAGCACCGCAGACGGTTTCGAGATGCAGGTCGGCACCAACCACCTGGGGCACTTCGCGCTCACCGGCCTGCTGCTCGACCGGGTCACCGACCGGGTGGTCACCATGTCCAGCCTGGCGCACAAGCTCGGCACGGTCGACCTGGCCGACCTGAACTGGGAGCGCCGTCGCTACCGCCGATGGTCGGCATACGGGCAGTCCAAGCTCGCCAATCTGCTGTTCACCTACGAGCTGCAGCGGCGGTTGACCGCCGCCGGATCCAAGGTGAAATCCGTTGCCGCGCATCCCGGCTACGCGTCGACGAACCTGCAGTCGCACACCGAGTCGGTGTGGGACCGACTGATGGGCATCGGTGACCTGTTCGCGCAGAGCGCCGAGATGGGTGCGCTGCCCGAGTTGTACGCGGCCACGGCGCCCGACGTCTCCGGTGGCACCTTCATCGGGCCCGACGGCCCGTTCGAGCAGCGCGGCTACCCGAAGGTGGTGGTGTCCAACCGCAAGTCGCGCGACGAGTCGATTGCCCGAGGCCTGTGGGCGCAGTCCGAGCGCCTCACCGGCGTCCACTACTCGTTCGGGAGTTGAGTTCGTACACATGGCGATTCGCAGACTGAACCATGCCGTCCTGTTTGTCTCCGACCTCGAGCGCAGCCTCGCGTTCTACGTCGACGTGCTCGGCTTCCGTCCGCTGCCGGGCGGATTCCCGGGCGCGGCCTTCCTGCAGGCCGCGAACTCGGCCAACGACCACGACCTCGGCCTGTTCCAGAGTCCGAGCGGGCCGAGTCGGGCGCGTCAGGGCGACGTCGGCCTCTACCACCTGGCGTGGGAGGTGGACACCCTGACCGACCTCGCCGAGATGCGCGAAAGGCTCTCCGCGGCAGGGGCCCTGGTGGGTGCGAGCAACCACGGATCAACCAAGGCGCTGTACGCGAAGGACCCCGACGGCATCGACTTCGAGGTCTGCTGGCTGGTTCCGGACACCCGCATCGAGGAGGAGTTGGTGCCCGGGATGCCCCCGACCCGCCCGCTCGACATCGTGGCCGAGATCGCCCGGTACGGCGCGGACACCCCGAGCGGGCCGCGCACCGACCATGCGGTGTGGGCGCGGCTGTTCGCCGGTCGCTAGCGCGCGGCTGGATCAGCTCGGCGTCGGGGAGTAGTGCTGCGGCAGGTCCCGGCGCTCGGCCGGCGGCAGGTTGCGCGCCGGCGTCTGCACCAGCGGGGCGGCGGCCGGTAGCTCGCCGCGGGAGCGCTGCCAGGCGGCCCGGGCACGCGGGTGGAAGCGCCGGTCGAAGGGCAGCAGCTTCCAGGACCACGCCACCGCCCGCCCGAGCGCCACCAGGGCAAGTTCGTCCGCGCGGGACCACTTGTACCCCAGCCGTTTGCGCACCGGGTCCGGGTACATCCCGACGGTGAGCCAAACGTATCCGCGGGCCACCGGGATGCGGGCCAGACGCCACAACGGCGCGGGCAGCCAGGACATGAACGGCGGCCGCTCCAGCCGGCCGATGTCGAGGACGTCGCGGGTGGCCTTGTTGTCCTCGAGTGCGTTGGCGCACATGTCGTTCCAGTACTCCTGGAAGGACTTCCAGTCCGGCGGGACGTTGCGCATGGTCATGCCGTACAGCCGGTACCATTGGATGCTCTCGGCGTAGAGCCGTTCCTTGTCCGACTCCGTGAGCCGGTCGCCGAAGTACTTGTTGACCGCGATCGGGCCCATCGCGAAGGTGGCGTGCGCCCAGTAGAACGTCTCGGGGTTGAGGGCGCTGTACGGTCGGCCCTTCTTGTCGATGCCCTTGATGGTGCGGTGGTAGCCGCGGATCTCCACGGCCGTCTGCTCGGCCCGTTCACCGTCGTAGACGACGCCGTAGATCGGGTATAGCGAGCGGTAGAGCCGCTCCCAGCGCTCGTCGAAGAAGAGCGAGTGCTCCTCGACGCCCGCCCCCAGTTGAGGGTGCATGTTCTGCATCGACCCGGCCCACAGTCCGAGCAGGATGCCCCGCCAGTCGCCGAAGTACTTCCAGGTCAGCGATGTTTCGTCCAGAGGTACCGCGAGCTCGTGCGCCATCGACACTCCCATGTTCAGCCCACCCTCGATGGGGTCGACGCTAGGAGTGACAACGCACGTTGTCAACAGTGGGCGGGGCATCCTGCGGCCGGTCGGGTCAGAGGGTGACGACCATCTTCCCGGTGTTCTCTCCGCGCATGAGTCCGATGAACGCGGCCGGCGCGTTCTCGAGGCCGTGCACGGCGGTTTCGTCGAACTGGATCCGGCCGTCGGCCAGCCACCGCGTCATGTGGTCGCGGAACTCCGGGGCGAGGTGCTGCTGGGAGCCGACCAGGAAGCCGCGCATGGTGATCTCCCGTCCGATCGCCGCGGCGAGGTTGCGCGGCGCCGCCGGCGGCTCGGTGCTGTTGTACTGGGCGATCGCGCCGCACAGGGCGATGCGTCCGCCGTGGTTCATCGCGCCGATGGCCGCCTCGAGGTGCTCGCCGCCGACGTTGTCGAAGTAGACGTCGATTCCGTCCGGTGCCGCCGCCGCAAGCTGGTCGGAGACCGGGCCGTCGCGGTAGTCGAAGGCGGCGTCGAAGCCCAGGTCGAGCAGCCGCGCCACCTTGGCGGGTGAGCCGGCGCTGCCGACCACGCGGCCGGCGCCGAGGAGCTTGGCCATCTGGCCGACGAGGGAGCCGACCGCGCCGGCGGCGCCGGAGACGAAGACGGTGTCGCCCTCGCGGAACTGAGCGATCGAGGTCAGTCCGGCGTACGCGGTCAGGCCGGTCATGCCGAGCGCGCCGAGGTAGGCGGAGGCGGGCGCCACGGTGACGTCCACCGGACGTGCGGACGCGGCGGGGACCACCGCCAGCTCACGCCAGCCCAGACCGTGGACGACGGTGCTGCCGACCGGGTGCGACGGTGCGCGGGAGGCGATCACCTCGCCGACCGCGCCGCCGTCGAGCGGGGCGTCGAGCGCGAAGGGCGGCAGGTAGGA
This sequence comes from Rhodococcus sp. P4_C10, assembly GCF_056402135.1. Classification (NCBI taxonomy): domain Bacteria; kingdom Bacillati; phylum Actinomycetota; class Actinomycetes; order Mycobacteriales; family Nocardiaceae; genus Rhodococcus; species Rhodococcus sp. P4_C10. The sequence continues at coordinate 145,863 of NZ_JBFUHZ010000010.1, forward strand.
CTTGACGTCGTTCATCCGCCCGCGCATGTACGGGTCGACGGACATCACGATGTTGCGGACTAGGAGCTGGCCGTCCTCGAGCTCGGGGACGGGCACCTCCGCGAGCCGGAAGTTCTCCGGCGTCGGCCAGCCGTCGGGCCGGGAGACGAGCTGGATCTCCTTGCCGGTGACGCTCATTCGCCGGCCTCGGCGATCACGAGGGCGACGTCGATGTTGCCGCGGGTGGCGTTCGAGTACGGGCAGACCTGGTGGGCCTTCGCGGTCAGCTCCTCGGCCTCGGCGCGAGCGAGGTGCGGCAGGGACACCTCGAGGGTGACCTCGAGGCCGAATCCGCCGCCCTCGAGCGAGCCGATGCCCACCCGGGCGCCGACCGCGGAGTCGGCGACGTTCGCCTTGGCCTGGCGGGCGACCACCTGCAGCGCGGAGTGGAAGCAGGCCGCGTAGCCGGCCGCGAACAACTGCTCGGGGTTGGTGCCTTCGCCGGTGCCGCCCATCGCGACCGGGATCGCGAGGTCGAAGTCGAGCCGGCCGTCGGACGAGCGGGCGTGCCCGTTGCGGCCGTCGCCGGTGGCGAGCGCCTCCGCGGTGTAGAGAGCCTTCATGGTGTGTCTCCTTGGTAGGGGAATCGGTGTTGGTAGGGGATCTGTGCCGGCCGGCGATCAGGAGGTGGAGCCGTGCAGGGCCGCGACGACCCGGAGCAGTGCCTGCCGGAGCGCCAACAGCTCCTCCTCCGACATCCCGGTGGCCGCCGCGAGCTTGCGGGGAATGTCCGCGGCGCGCTCGCGCAGGGCGGTGCCGGCGTCGGTGAGGTGGATCTCGACGCGTCGCTCGTCGCTGATCAGGCGCCGACGCTCGACCAGGCCGAGGCCCTCGAGTCGTTTCAGCAGCGGCGAGAGGGTGCCGGTGTCGAGGCCCAGCTCGTCGCAGATCTCGCGCACCCCGCGACCGTCGCGCTCCCAGAGGACCAGGAGCACCAGGTATTGGGGGTAGGTGACGCCCAGCTCGTCGAGCAGCGGCCGGTACGCCGCGGTGGCCGCTCGGGACGCCGAGTAGAGGGCGAAGCACACCTGTCGGTCGAGGGCGAGATCGTCGGTCACGACGAGGACGGTAGTGCACGGTTCAGTTGTGCGCAATCTATGTGGTCGGCCGCACACTCGCCCACCCCGCGGGGCCGCGGTGGGATCCGCGTGACCCGGACAGTCCCGTTGACGCCCCAAGCGCCGGGAGTTGGGGTCGGGCCGTGTTCAGGATCTCGACTGCTGATCGATCGTCCAGCGGGAAGGCGCCGTTTGTGCCGGCTTCCGTGAACCAGACGTTGACCAACTCCCGGGGCTTCTCCGGGTGCTCCGCAGCCGGGTTGTTGACCTCCGCGCGATCGACGTCGGTGTGGTCCGGGGGACAGTCCGAGGAGGAACCTCAGTCACCGCCTTGACCTGCACCGGATGCACCAGGACCGCGCGCGACGGTATCCCTGGCTGTTTTGGCGGAGGTAGGATGGCGAGATTCCGTGCAGTTGCGCCAGTTGCGCCAGTTGCGCCAATTGCGCCAGTCGCGCGGCGGGGGCGGGTGCGGTCGCGAGCAATCCCTCTCACGTGGGTACGCGCATCCGAACAGCGGCGCCCGTCACGAAATGGCCGGTTGCCCCATCGTGTTCGCAGGGCCCCTCGCCGGTCCCGAAGCAATGCGCCGACGGAAGGAACTGAGCATGAAGATCGTCGTCATCGGAGGCACCGGGCTGATCGGCTCGACGCTCGTCGCTCGCCTGAATGAGGCTGGCCACCAAGCGGTTCCGGCCGCACCCAGCACGGGCGTGAACACGCTCACCGGTGAGGGAGTGGGGGAGGTGCTGCAGGATGCGAACGTGGTGGTCGATGTCTCCAATTCGCCGTCGTTCGCCGACGACGACGTCATGAACTTCTTCCGGACCTCCACCACGAACCTGCTCGAGGCCGCCGCCGCGGCCGGCGTCGGACACTACGTCGCCTTGTCGGTGGTCGGTGCGGATCGGTTGCCGGAGTCCGGGTACCTGCGGGCGAAGGCGGCACAGGAGGAACTGATCAAGGGATCGAACCTGCCCTACTCGCTGGTGCACGCGACGCAGTTTTTCGAATTCGCCGGTGGCATAGCCGATTCCGCCACTGTCGACGGCGAGGTGCGGCTCCCGGGCGCAGGTGTGCAACCCATTGCCGCGGACGAGGTGTCATCGGTCGTGGGCCGCACGGCGGTGGGCACTCCGCTGAACGGCACCGTCGAGGCCGCGGGTCCGGAAGTGTTCGGCATGGACCAGTGGATCGGCACAGTACTGGCCGCGCGTTCCGATCCGCGCACGGTGGTCACCGATCCCGGGGCGCGGTACTTCGGGGCGGTGCTCGGGCCCGAGAGCCTGCTGCCTGGCCGTGATGCAGAGCTGGCGCAGACGCGACTGTCGGAGTGGCTGGCGCGCCAGTGACATCGGTGCGCTCACTGCCGGCACCGGCACCGGCACCGGCACCGGCACCGGCACCGGCACCGGCATTTGCGGGCGACTGCACCGGTCCCGAGATTCACCTGGCAAATTGCCAACCACGCGGCCGGTTACAGGCCGTTGTGAATCGCCGACGAAGTTGTCATTGCTCCGAAGCTCGAGGCCGACGGCGATGCCGAGCAGTCCGAGCGCCTTGCGCATCCGGTGATTCCCCCCGGAGTATCGCCATGCCGTGCCAGGTTCAAACCATCAGAACCGCGCCACCTAGCGCTGGAAGTCAGAGCCTGAGACGTCAGAACCGCCTACCGTCCCCAGCCGCCGCCGTTGAACGGGATTATCTTGGTACGCGTCCCATCAGGATGACGAGGGGCCACCGATGAGTACCTGCTGGCGGCCCGGTCGCGGAGCAAGTTTCCAGGGCGAAGGAAACCTAGAACTGCCCGGATCCACCAGAACCGAGAACGAACCTCCGGCTGTCCAGGACGGGGATCCGGGATTGGCTCCTGCCTGACATAGCGGTCCATACGCAGACTCTAGGCGCGCGGACTCCCAAACCACACAGACTTTGGCCTGGGCCTGTGGGTGTTCGCCAGCCGGCCCCAGCCGAGGCGCCGCACTTCTCGCCACGTCAGCGAGCGCCTCCCGCGCCCGTGCCCCAGTGCATTTACCGGGAACGGTCCTCCATGAGTGACAGGTTGAGCGACGGCACCGCAGCCGCCGGCCCGTCACGCCACAGCAGGGCGGCCTTGCGGCGGTAGCTCCGGGCAAAGCCGTGGAGGAGGACGAAGCGCGGCACGGCCGGGACCACGCGCAAGATCACCTCGCGGCCATCCGGTTCGAGCCCGTCGATGACCCAGTGTCCTTCAGCGCCGAGTTCGGCGAAGCTCTTCGGCTTGACGAAGTGCTCGTGCTCGACGGCGAGGTACTCGGCGGTGGTGATGGTGGCCGCGACGACCGGCATCATCTCGAGCTCTTCACGCCGCAGGTGCGGCAGCAGGACGTCGCCCAATCCGGCCAGCGCGACGAGCAACTGTTCGCGTGCGGACCCGTCGTCACGGTAGGCGTGTGCGGCCCCTTCCACGGCGGCGACCGCCGGGGCAATCCGTTTGTGGTCTGCGTCCATCTGGTCGAGCAGCGCACCCGCCGACGGGTTTCTGGACCGGATCAGCGGCCACAGTCCGACATCTTCACCGGTGTGGTGAATGTGCAGGAAGCGCATCATCCAGAGCATGTGCGCGGCGAGCTTGCGGCGACGTCTCCCGTCCGGGTACGGCCGGCTCTCGAGTACCATCCGGGTTCGTTCCAGGTCCCGGCGCAGCGCGCTGTGGACGATCCCCATGCTTCGTGTGTCGGCGGGCTCATGCAGGTTGGTCTCCATGGCCCTCTCCTTTCACTCTTCCAGTGCCAGAAGCCTGATGATGGCTCCGGCAAGCCAATCCTCGTACTGCCCAGGGTTCCAACCGGCGCTGCCGGTCAGGAGCTCGTAGACCTCCACCGTGATCACGGCCCATAGCCCATCGCTCTCGGTGGAGCTCAGGTCACGACCCGTTATCAACGCCCCGGCCACCTGCACAGTCATGCGCTGGCGGCGCCGCTCGTCCTCCAGCCTTGACGCGAGTGCCGGCTCCACGGCCGACGCCTCACGCAACGCCCCCATCAGCCCCATGGTGCGTCCATTTATGCCGGTGACCAACGCCGCGGCCGCCGCGGCACGTTTCCGGTGTGTCCCGTGGGCAAGTGCGGCGAACTCCGGGCGGTCCATCAAGGCCACGGGCTGATCGTCGCCGACCACCGCCATGTCGAGGACCTGGTTCAGCAGACCCGGCTTGGAACCGAAGTTGGCGTACACCGTCTCGAATGACACACCCGCCGCGCTTGCGATGTCGCGCATCCCGGCGGACCAACCGCGCTTACCGAACAGGGCGGTGGCGGCAGCGAGAATCCTCCGCCGGGTCTCCTCGGCCTGACGTCGTCGAAGCGTCGAGTCGTACCGTCTTTTAGTCCTCGCGGAGACCGATGCAGCGCGGGGTCCGTCTGCGCCCATGTCCCTATTGTGTAACTTTCTTGCTTTCAATACCAGTGCTGACAAGCCAAATTAGCGGTCGGTCGGCGGGGTCGGTGTGAATCGCCAGGCGCGAGGGAGCGTCTCAGAAACGGCCGACTGTGACCTTCAACTGACAGTGATGGACCGGGCCGAGTGAGCGGCAGCCAGTGCCGGCGGTGGGCCGCTCCAGATTTACATCACTCAGGGACTGCCTGCGAGCGTAGGTGCTCGGCGAATTTACGCGCTGCCCGCAGATCGTTGATGTCTGGCCGTCCCTTTCTGATGCCGCCGACGAGCTTGAACGGCAGGTAGGTGTCGAACGCCCGGCAGGAGAACGTGTCGACCACCTCGAGCCCCTTCTGCGCGAGTAGTCGTTCGAGAGAACGGTTGTAACGCCGCAGCGGAGGTTCGGGAAGGCCGCTGGTGGAGAACAGGAACGCCGCGGTTGCAGGCTGCGGCGGGAGGGCCCTGACGAAGTCTCGGAGCTGTGGGTGGAACGACATCTGGAAGATCCCGGACCCGAATCCCACCAGGTCGTAGCCTGCCAACGCGCCTGGATCGACCTGCTCGGGAGCCATGACCGGCGCCGACAGCACCCCGCCCATGACTTCGGCGATCTTTCTGGTGTTGCCGTGCGAGACGGATGTGCACACGATCAGTGCCTTCACGATGATTCTCCTGGCGACGTCGTATCCATGTCGTGTCCTGTCATTCGTGTGAGTGGATGCAAGTCCTGCTGTGGCCATGCGTCATCGCCACGACCTCCCCGCCCTCTCGCCACCTCGATCACACACGTAGAGACACCGACCGCGACAGAAATGTGACACCCGGCCCGATTCGATCGGTCCCGCCCGGCCTTTGCGCCAGTTCCGTTGCCGATGGCCCCCGGAAGAACAGCTGGCTACGCCGTGAGGAGGCTGGGTATGGAAGCCCCCCGGCGCCGCTCGTGGCGGGAGGTCGCATTTCGCGGGGTGGTTCGAGGAGCGAACTGCGCGGGGTTGGAGACCCGGGTGCCGGCCACGGTGTGCACTCCAAAGTTCGATCTCGGCAACCCGTAGCGAAGAAAGTTCCCTGTGAGGTTGGGGTCTGGTCGGCGTTCGAGACCCCCGACGCAACCGCCGTGATGGGCGAGACGTCCTGCGACCGGGCGTGATGCTCGGTCCGTCGATGCCCTTTCGGGGTACGTCCCGCCTACGCCATGCCTCGCAGATGGCCCGAAGGGCTGTAGTCGATCTTCCAGTCCGTGTACACGCCGAGCATCCCGTCTCGCAGACACCGCAGCCCGATGCTGACCCAGCGCACGTCGTCGCTCCCGTCGCCGACTGGGGCGAAGCCGACGGCGATGGCGAACTCCTCGCCGCCGCAAGGGCATTCACACTGGACCGGTTCGGCCTCGGGCCAGTAGTCCACGCTGTCGGCGATCAGGACGGCGTCGCCGCAGGCCACACATAGCCGTTCGGCGCAACCCGCCTCGTCGTCCACGCCTATCTCGAAGGCTCGTCCGCCGCATTCCGCGCACACCGACTCGGTGACGGTGTCGACGTCGTAGCCACCGGCGCGGTAGTCCTTCACATGCGCGGCGAGGGTGGTGAAATCCTCGCCGCGCCCCGGTTCCTGAGTTTCTTCCAAGGTCACTCGCGCCATTGTGCACGGCGAGCGGGCGCCCTCGGGCCCGCCGTCGGGAAGCTTGCCGAGGTGTGCGGCCCACTCGGGTCGTGCACTGCCGCCGGCCGGTTCGCGATCGGCCTGTGTCAACTGGCGTGTCCAATTGCCCACTGCGTTGGCCGCTGTGCGAACTACCTGGCAAATTGCCAATCACGCCGGCCGGTTGCAGGCGGGTGAATCGCCAACATTGTTGTCATTTCTCGGAGTTCTGACCTGCGGTGTGACAACTAGAGTGACGACAGTGCGGCGCAATCGTGGTCAAGGTAGTCGGCAAATGTTCAGGCTGCGCCAACTCGCCAACGGGTTCACGGCCTGCGAGTGAAACCAGCAGCCCGTCCGGCAAAGCCCACCCGACCCCGACACGCATGCAAGACGGGTAGCAATGAGCGCTGCGGTGTCGACCGCCACGGACCCCGGAGCTGGACGAGACCCACCGCTTTCTCAGTCGGCGAAGTTCTCGGTGTAGCCGAGGAAGAGCGTCCGCCTGCGAGTCAGGGTGTCCTCGAGGCGAGTCCATCCGGGCGCGTCAATACTGCGGTAGATGGGCTTCAGCTCCTCGATGAGCTCGTTCGCCTTCAGCAGGGACAACGGCGTATCCCGTTCGAATCCAATCCAGGACGCACCGATACCAAGTGGACGATAGCCGTAGGCGTCGGCGAGATGACGAGTGACGGTGTAGTTCTGGAACGTGTCCCAGTCGACGCTGAAGTACCCATTCGGGAAGCCGGCGATTGCCGCCAGGCTGTCGCGGACCGGCACGTGGAGAACGTGGATCTCGTCGTCGAGAATGGTGGACGGGTCGTCGTTGACGGCGGCCATCCGGTCAATCCAGTCGGGAGGGCATTCTCGAGTGCCATGCAGTTCGTCCCAGCTCGGTATGAGTTCGCTCCTGCCGAGCTGAGCCGCCGCATGAGCGACCTGCCGGAGTTCGAAGCGCCGTTGAGCGCTTGGGTCGTTCAGAAAGTCGAGATCGTCTGTCGCAACTTCGAGTTCATCGGCCTCGCCGGCGTGCATGCTCGTGTACGAAGCTTGGGCGAGATCGTCGAGGGTAATGAAGATTCGGGAGTCGAGATTTGCGGCTCGTTCTGCAGACACCAGCGTCAAAATGTCATCGACGTCCTGAACGTCACTCAGTCGTGCGCGCGTCAAGACGCTGGTGCGGGGGTCCTGAGCTCCGTCGGGAATCCGGTCGATCTTCATTGACTCAGGCTAGGTCTACGGCCCGTCGCTGCTACTGCCGCCGCGGCAAACCTGACACAGCCGGGCACTTTGATGCCTGCAATGGCGTCCGCCCAAGTGGTCGCGCCGTGAGACTTGCCCTGTCGTAGGGCGCGCCGTGCGACGACGGGTGGGGCGATCCTGGCGACCGCCGCGAAGGGACAATTCCGCTCGGGGAAATCGGTCAACTACCTGACCATCCGCCAACTACCTTGGTTGCCTGGCCGTATGCAACGGCTCGCAGCCTGCCGAAGATATACCGGTCGGTATGGATTCGATGGGGAGTTCACCGGTGATTAGTCGAGTGATTGCATCGGCCGCGCTTGGAGTCAGTGGCTGAAGTCTTCACGACCCCTGACCGTTCCTGTGGCAGCGACCACGACTCGCGATCCGATGCCGCAGATGCTGGTCCCGGTGCCCACATCGGCACCGCAGGTGCAGATTGCACCCTTCGTCGCTCCACCTCCGGCACCCCATGTCAGCTGTCGAGTTTCAGCGAAGATTGACATGACACGCGGCCGCACGTGACAGATGTCGGGAGTGCCGACCGTGCCCGTCAATGTAGGTGCGTCGCCGTAGGCGGATTGGCTGCGGGACCATCTTGGGGCCTGAGGGACATCTCCGACAGATCCTCCGCTAGGAACCATGGACCCCCAACGGACTGACCTGCGCGGCAGGGGTTCTGCGGCGCATCCCGCGACGCAGTAGACGCACGTAGGGGCTCCGCCGGACGGGATTGCGGACCACGCCGGTGGTCGCGAACTCGGCCCTGTCGAGTATCTCCTCGATCACGACATCGTGCAGCCATCGCACAACCAGCGCCCATCGGAGCAGCGCCTTACCGTGCCCGGTTGCGGCCACGAGGTGGTTGAGTTCGGCACGATCAGGGCCGTCGGGCCGCACCGTGAACTCGTGGAAGCCGACGAGTCCGCCGGAACCGTTGAACTGAAACCGAATCCACTCTCCGGGGATGTAGCCCACTACCGTGTAGCGGATTTGGCCGTGGCCGCCGTCCGCGCCGATCCCGAGCGGGCGGTCGAATCGCATTGCGGGCCAGTCGTCGACCGGCCAGAGCGGATCGTCGGGTCCGGCAAGGGCATCGACGAGCCTGCCGAGCTGGTCGGGCGTAGCGGGCAGGGACCGAGCATGAAAGTTGCGGACGAGCACGGCGGCCTCCTCGAATAATAGGGACACATCTCTAAAACCATTTTGGAGGCTACTCTCTAATGCATGGGACGCAACCCCCTCTACGACCGAGACAGCCTGTTGGATGCCGCGCGCGAGCTCGCCGTCGAAGGCGGGCCGGCGGCGGTGACGATGGCGGCCGTGGCGCGCAGGTCGGGGGCACCGAGCGGGTCGATCTATCACCGGTTCCCCGACCGGCCTGCCCTGCTTGCCGCTCTGTGGCTGCGCAGCGTCACCGGGTTCCAGTCGGGCTTCGTGGCCGCAATTGACTCCGAGCCGGGCCGGGAGGGTCTGATCACCGCCGCACGCCACGTCGTGTCCTGGTGTCGGGTGAATCCGGCCGAAGCGACGGTACTGCTGTGGGGCGCAGAGAGTTTCGGCCAGGCGGACTGGGCCGCGGCTGATCGGGAGGCACTCGAGTCCGCGAACGCGCGAACGTACACCGCGGTGCACAAGGCGGCGCGGCAAATGGGGGCAGCGGACGACGAAGAGGTGGAGTTCGCCGAACTTGCGGTGGTCGGGGTGCCCTACGCGATCGTGCGGCGACGTCTGCGAAACGAGACCGAGCTACCCGAGCGGGCGGAAGAGATGGCCGCAGAGGCGGCGCGGGCGCTACTCGACAAGCTCTCCCCCTGACCACAAGGTCACGGCAGGGTCAGCGACGCATGCCTAGTTGATCTAGAGTCGCATCTCGCTTATCTCCGCTGCATCTCGACATCAGCGCTGTCGCTCCTCCAGCACCCGGTGATACGGCCCTGTCGAAGCGCTGACACCTGACCTCGCAGGAGGTACGGAGGATGCCGTTGCCGTTGCCGTTGCCGTTGCCGTTGCCGAGCCCACGCCCACCGCCGCCGACCCGCGTCGATCGCCTGGGCAAGGTTGACCCCGTCTGGGGACGAAGTTAGGTCGTGGTGGCCTGCTCGGGTGCGTCGGCGGGCGCGATGATCTTCGTTTCGTCGCTGGCGCCCGGGGTGATCTCGATACGCCTGGGCTTGGCCTTCTCCACCACAGGGAGGGTGACGGTGAGCACCCCGTTCTGATAGGTCGCGGCGATGTGCTCGGAGTCAATTCCGTCGCCGAGAGACAGCTGACGCATGTAACCCCCTGTGAAGCGTTCGGAGGCCAACCACTGCACGTCGTGTTCGGTGCGCTCGCTGCGCTGGGCCTTCACGGTGAGGATGCCGCCATCGACACTGACCTCGACGGAACCGGGATCCACGCCGGGAAGGTCGGCGTGCAGGACGTAGTGATCGCCGGACCTGTATAGGTCCATCGGCATGAACCGTGGGGCCCGGGCGGATCCGGCCGCCGCCCCGAGCATCTGCTCGCTGAGCCGGTCGAAATCGCGGAATGGATCGAATCGAAGTGGCACAGCAACCACCTCCTACAGGTTGGTGGGCCGCACCCCGCCACCGTGGTGGGATATCGGCTCGGCTGTGCTCCTCTCGGTTTAGCACTTCGCAGGCACTTGTGCCAGTGCCAGTGCCAGGCACGACCGGGCGTGCTGGCATCGCACCGTGCAGGCCTCCGGTAGAGAACCCTCGGGCCACGATCGCCCCCTATGCCCCGCACGGTCCTTGTGCTCGACATCGGCACCCGCACAGTCACCGCAGCCGTCCGCAGCCGCGACGGCCAAGTCACCAATGTGCGCATGGACTACCGCAGCGGCCAACCATTCCGAGGTGAACGACGCGACCCGCGGGGCCCACGGTTTCCGCGGCCCGCGGTGACCGACAGCCCGGCGGACGGCCCGAACATGACCGACGCGATCCACCGCCAGTTGTTCTCCGACTACCGGCGGGCGGGGGTGGAGTTCACAGGCTTGTCCGTGGTTCGGTGTTCGCCGCGGACACGTGATCCGTGGCCCCCCTCAGCGACCATTCCTCGGCTGGTGTCGTACTCGGCGGTGCAGGTGGCGCGACTCCGCCAACGTGAGCGGGTCCTGAGCGCACGGGTCACCGGGACGACGCCTTCAGTGCTGCGCTACGCCTCGCGGGCCGCGACACGCGCGAGCAGGCGATCGCCCCCGGCGCCGAAACGGTCACCGAAATCGCGGGCGAGTTCGGGGCCCTGCAGGGCGGCAAAGCTGCGCGCGTCGAGCTCGGGATCAGCGTCGTCCGCGGAGTGCAGCCAGATCCACACGTCATTCCCCGCGGCATCGCGAAACTCGCCATCCGCCTGCATCCGCTGGATCGCACGCACGATCCGGCTCTCGTATTGCAGCCGGAGGGCATCATAGGCACCTGCCTCGAGCTCTTTCCCCGTACCGTCGATCAGTGCCTGGGTGCCAGAGAGCACCCAGATTGCGCTCGTTACCCGCCCTGGCGCGGCATCGTCCGGGTCTTCAGCGCTGAGCGGCCACTCCGGTGGACTCCAGGCCCACTGCGCCTTGTCTGCGCTCGACCCCTCGAGCCCAGCGGCCCAGGTCGCACCGGCCCCGGCAACGAAGAAGCCGGTGAGGTCTTCGACCATGCCGCAGGCCACCATCGCGAGCGAGTCGTCGGCATCGCGGAGTTCCGCGACGCACGCGCGGAGCGTAATGAGGATCGCCGCGTCGAGGCCGGCAAAGTCAAACACGGGCTCACCGTAACACCAGGAGACGGCGCCGAGCCTGACGCCGGCCCTGCCGTCGACTCCGCTGCGAACGGCGCTCCCCGACTGCAAACCGGCAGCGGGACAACCACCGCGCGCGCTCGGCCACACACTTGAAATCTGCCAACTGGCCTGACGATTCACAATTGCGGCGCCGCCTGTGAACCGCCAACGGTGTTGGCAATTCCCGGAGCCCTGATCTGTGGTGTGCCAAATAGCGTGGCGACGGCGGAGCACGATCGTGGTCATCGAAGTTGGCATTTGGTCGGTCGGTGGCGGGTCCACCAGCTGGATCAGCGTCAGGGTCACGGCCGGTAGGGAAAAGCGTGCTCCTGACGAGTGAGAGCAGACCTGCGCGAGGAGTCGTCGCCGCGACCCGCCCGGCGTTTTCGCGCCCTACAGCCGGTGAGGACTTGTCGGCGCCCTATCCTGCGTTCTGGGCGGCCAGGTTTCGCGCCACCTCGGCCTGCCACACGTCGTTGGCGCGCGCGGTGTCGATCTCGTACTCGTAGCGCGTGGTCATCTCTGGGGACACGTCGCCGACGTCGACATAGAACTGCCGATACCACCGCCGCAGCTGGTAGACCGGGCCGTCCTCTTCGGTGAGCAGGGGGTTCTCGATCCTCGTCTTTGACCGCCACACCTCGATGTCCTCGAGGAAGCCCCGGCTGAAGTTGCCCGAGAACGCTCGCGCCATCCGGTCGTTCTGCTCGTCGGTGAGACCCGGCAGCTTCTGCACCGCAATTCCCCACTGCAACATGAAGGACTCGGACGAGATCGGATAGTGCGAATTGATCAGCGCGACCTCGATCACCGAGTCCGGTGCGACGTGATTGTGGATGAGGTTCACCATGTAGGCAGGGCCGAAATAGGTTGCCTCCGAAACCAGATGCGCATCCTCCGAGGAGTGTTTGCCCGCGCCGAACACGTCCGGGCGGGCCTTCGAATGCATGAACTGCGATGCGCAGTGCCCGCCGAGCACGTTCTTGAAGTAGGTCGGATAGGCGTGGTGGATGTAGAAGAAGTGCGCCATGTCGACGGTGTTGTCGATGATCTCCCGGCAGTGCGAGCCCTCGATCCGTTCCGAGTTCCACACCCAATCAGTCCATGCCCCCGATTCGATGCCGTCGATCGTTGGGGGCAGCAGATCCGTTGATGCATCGGACCCTTCGGGGTCGTGCCAGATCAGCAACTGACCATTGCGCTCGGCCGTAGGCCACCTGCGGGTTCTGGCCAGCCGGGGCACCCGGCGTGCATAGGGAACGCCCGTGCAACGACCAGTGAGCCCATCCCAGCGCCAGTCGTGGAACGGACAGGCGATCGCATCGTCTTTGATCATCCCGCCCGACAGGTCGGCACCCATGTGTCGGCAGTACGCGTCGAGCGCCCGAAGCTCGCCGCCGGCTTCGGCGAAGACCACGAGCCGGGTCCCGAATGCATCAAGGCCATGCGGCCGGCCGTCCCGAAACGTGTCGGCGAGCCCCACGCAGTGCCAGCCGCGCGCGTAGCGGTCGATCGGCTGGCCGGTGTCTATGTCGCGATAGTCCATACCCGGATTTAAGCGCGCGTGCTTAAATCCGTCAAGGGTAAGTTCTCTATCCATGACCGTCGACGCATTGCTGCGCGCTGGCGAACGAATGTTCGCCGATCGCGGCGCCGATGTCCCCCTGCGCGAGATCGCGATCGCCGCGGGCCAGCGAAACAACTCCGCGGTGCAGTACCACTTCGGCGATCGCCAAGGCCTGATCGCGGCGATCGTGCGACGGCGGCTGCAGTCGGTGGAGGCCTCAGGCGCCCGGCTTCTGGTCGGTGTCGACCGCAGCGACACCCATGCGCTCGTAGAAGTGCTGGTGGCTTCCCTCGTCGATACATCGGTCGAGCAGGGAAGTACCCACTACTTCCGGTTCCTGGAGGTCATGCGCACCCAGGTAAAAGGGTGGCCTGCCGGTGAAGACACCACCTGGTCGATGATCACGAACACGCTGGCCGAACTCCTCCCTGAGGGCACGCGGCGGGAGCGGATCAGCCGCATCTCATCGATGGCGACCACGCTGTTCGCGCTCCTGGCCGACTTCGAGCGTGCACACGAGGGCGCCGACCGATTCGGGCCTACGCAGCCGCAGATCGTGGAGATGCTCGTCGGGCTCCTACGCGCACCAATGCACTCACGATGACTGCACGCTGGTTTGAACGCTTCGACTGGTGGAGCCCAGGGGTCCCCGCAACGCAGTAGAGACGACGGGCTGCAGGCCGATATCGCCCATCGCCCCGACGGGACGCCGGCGTGATGTCGAGTGCCGCGGTGCCATTACCGCGGCGTTGTGGGTGTGGCTCTCCCGGTCGGTGCCGACGCCTCGCCAGGAGTGAAGTCGCGACTCGCAGATGGGGAAGGGCGGGCGGCGCCAAACCTCAGGCGGTGCCAGCCGCGGCTCCCTGACTTATATGGATTCGCGGTCTCGTGTTCGACCTGACGGGTTCGTATCGTGCGGAGGTGTGTCAACTAGCGTGTCCAATTGCCAACAGCGGTGACCGCTGTGCCACCTATTTGGCAAATGCCGACGCTTTGACCTGCGGTGTGACAACTATCCTGACCACTACCGATCGCAATCGTTGTCATCAAAGTTGGCAATTGTTCGCTGCGTCTCCGGCGCACCCAACCCAGGCGGAGCCACTCTTCAGTCAACGCGTCGGGCTCGTTGACATCGTCGAGCAGGTCCGGCATGGGCGGCTACGTGGGATCCGGGTCGATGTAGTTCCTGTACCCCTACGCGCACCTCAGTTGAGGATCTCGCCACGCTCGCTCGAGCGAAGCGCCGACAGCCGCTCCCGCCAGGTCTGAAGCTGTTCGGGTGTCAGTCGCGTCCACTCGGTGATCTCTCCGACGACGCGCAGTGGGGCGCTACTGCGATACGACCGAGTGGGGTTACCTGGGAACTTCTTGTCAGTGACGTTCGGGTCATTGTCGAACTCCCCGGTTGGCTCTACTGAATAAACTCGCGGATTTGCGTCACTGCCCGAGAGTTCTGCAGCGATCTGCGCAGCGAGGCCGGCTCCATCGACGAGGGCAGTGAAGTAGATGTGGTTCATCACGAACTCAGGGCGGTAGTTCGATGGGCGGCCTGCGGTGAGGAACTCACCGACGCGCAGGTCCGCGATCGTGCCATGGAAGAACGGCCCCTCATCGAGCAGTCTGGACATCTATATTCCTCTCGTCTACCTGGTGGGACGAGCGAGTCTTCCGCATCACCGGGGCCTTGCCGCAAGCCCCCACCCACGCCGTATCCTGAAGGTGGACAAGACGCGACCGCGCTGCGCGCCCAACTCTCACACGGCACGGCGCCCCCGGCGGCAGCCTGCACACTCAGACGCCGCCCGACCGCAGTGAATCGCCAGCGTAGTTGTCATTTCCCGGAGCACTGACCTGCCGCGCGTCACTAGGGTGACGATGACAGGGTGCGGTCGTTGTCATCGAAGTTGGCATTTGTTCGCGGCTGTTCGTTGACTGAGCGAGCTGTGTCGAATTGCCGGATGCGCTGGTGGTGCCCGCCCGACCGGGGCAGTCCCAGGTCAGTTGGTGCGGTCATGCGAGTGGTTGTGCCGCAGCACCTTTACGAACCCGTCGACCAGCGGGCGAGATGTGGACGTGCTCAGCGGGTGCGATCGCGCACCTCGTCGACGGCCGCCGCGATGGGCATGGACAGCGCGGGGCCGTGGCCGGGGAGGATGGTGTCGGCGTCGAGCGCGGCGAGGTGGTCGAGTGCCCCGAGCGTGTCTTCCTTGCCGTGGTCGAAGACCGGTGGGAGTAGTTGCGGTCCCTGGATCTTCGACAGCGGATGCGCGGTGACGAGGGCATCGCCGGTGACGACGACGCCGTGCTGCGGCAGGTGGAACGCGGTGTGCCCGGAGGTGTGACCGTGGGTGGCGACCGGCACGGGGCCGCCCGGCAGATCCAAAGGATGACCCAGTGTGAAGGCCTGTGCGTTGACCGACACTGATCGGGTGGCGCCTGCGCGTGCGATGCGCAGCAGCCACGGCAGCACGCCGTGCTTGTGCAGCATCGGGATGAAGTCCTTGCCCGTGGCCTGCTCGAGGTACTCGCGGCGCGCGTGTGCGACCTCGGTCGGGTCCGTGAACACCGGGATCCCGTAGCGGTCGTGGAACGCGACGATCGCGCCCATGTGATCGACGTGCGCGTGCGTGAGCAGCATGCCCTGGACATCTTCCGGCCGCCGGCCCAGCGCACGGATGGCGCTGTCGACTGCGGTGACATCCCCGGGGTAGCCGCCGTCGACCAGGGTGAGCGCGTCACCGTCCCGCAGGAGCACGAAGTTCACATCCGTCCCGGTACCACGGAACACATCGGGCGCTACTTCCTCGACAGTCGTCACGGAAATCCATTGTGTCGCATCGACAAAGAGAAACACCGGGCAGGGGGAGAGTTCCGGAAGGAAACCAGACAACGATGCTTCTCGGCATCACGAGCGGGTCACTCGCGGCCCTGATGCTCAACCTGTTCGCAATCAGAGCGCTATGCGACTTCTGGGAGATCGATCCGCATCCTTCCGCGGGTGCGATGTTGGCATTTCGGGGCGCCTGACTGCGCTTTGGCCAACCATCCTGACCAATGGCCAACTATGTTGGCGAAGTGGCCAACTGTGGTGACGATTGGCCAACTGTGGTGACGATTCATGATTTTGTGAATCGCCAACACTTTTGGCAATTCCCGGAGCTCTGACCTGCGGTCTGACAACTAGCGTGACGACGGCAGGGCGCGATAGTCGTCATCGAAGTTGGCATTTGTTCGCGGCTGTTTGTTGACTGAACGAAATATGGCGGGTAAGGCCGATCAGCGGACTGGCGCGTGCCCGGCCCGGCTCAGGTGAACTCTTGCGCGCGCACCGAACCAACGAACCGGACCGGCGTCAACGGCCAACCGCGGAAGGGAACGGCGGGCTGGTGCTGGCGAAGTGTCTCACCGTCCGTGTCGCAGAGTCGACCGATTACGCGACGCACGGCTGCGGTCATCCATCCCCGCACCGCGACGATCCGCATCCGCGATGTGCACTCGGGGCGGGTTGTCGGCGAAGCCAGTCCTGGTGGGGATGCTGGTGGCATCGATCCCGAAAAGACAAGTTGACTTGACTAATGGTATCAAGGCGGCTTGACTTGCCGTCATGCGTGGACATGCTGGCGCGAACCAGGTGCGAGAGCACAGGCGACTTGCCGGTTTCACTCAAGCCCAGGTGGCCGCCCTCGTCGGAGTCAGTCGGCAGAGTGTCGTGTCCATCGAGCGCGGCGATTACGCCCCCAGCGTGTATCTGGCCCTGCGGTTGGCGCGGGCGCTCGACTCGAGTGTCGAGGTGCTGTTTCCCCTACGCGAGGAGTCGGAATGAGCAGGTTGGTCGAGGTCTTGAGATTCGTCGGTGATCTCGACGACGATTTCTACGCCGACGAGCGGCAACGGGACGTCTGGAACGAGGCGTCCGCGGTCGGGTTTCAGTTCTTTTACTGGGTCGCGCTCCTCGCCTCTGCTGTTCTGCCGTGGGCGGCGGGACGGGCCGGGGCCTGGATTGCGCTCGGCGTGCTGATCACCTGGCTGCTCGGTTCGGCCGCCACGATGACGTACGCGCGGAGCCGTGACGTCGACCCTGGAGCGACCGAGAACTGGTTGCGCCCAAGGGTTTTCCTCGCTGCTGTCGTGTATCTGATCGGCGCGCTCGGGGTGGTCTCGGAACTGCTGCTCGCCACCGGGGTCGGTACCTGGTTCGGTGTCGTGGTCGGCGCCGCCGGCGGTCTGGTCGCGGCTGCCTGGTCGGTGCGGCGCGAGCGTCAGCGAAGAGCGGAACGTGACCTTCTCGACGAGGACTTCTGAAGCCGGACGTCACGCCCGGCCGGGTTGCCATGGGGATTCTGAGCAGGCCGCGGGCTACGCCGGATTCACCGCGGCCGACGCGCCGGCATATGGGGTGCGGATCTACGGCTGCACACTCGGAGCGAGAGGGTGCAGGCTCTTGGTCGACTTTCTCGACAAGGTCTCGAAGGCGGTGTGAATCGCCATCATAGTTGTCATCTCACGGCCTCTTGACCTGCGGATTGACAACTACGGTGACGAGAGACCCCCTTGAGGATTGTCAGGATAGTTGGCAATTGTTCACGCACCAGAAGTGAGACCATCGAGCCTGTGGCCGGGGGATGGGTCGTCAAACGCGAGGTCGAGGTCGTCGACGCTCCCGTCCAGGCGGAGGGCGGCTACGGTGCCGTCGGCCAGCCAGACCGTGCCGTCGGCGGTGGCGGACGGCCGCGTCAGGGGAGCGGAAAGGGGGACAACCACCGCCGGCCTGTCCGAGTCCCGGTCGAGCAGCACGAACAGCCACTGACCGGCCCCGCCGGGTGGCAGATCGTCCGGCCCGGTGCCAGGCCACCACCCTCTCCGGCCGTCGCCGCGCGGCCGATACGTGACGGTCCACGGCTGGTCGCCGATCAGGCAACAGACTTTGGCGGAATGTGCAACGGCTGGAACGGCGTAGCCGTCGGATGGGTCGGCGACAGCTGCAACGATCACCTCTACTCATTCAAGGCCTGGACTCTCATGCCAGCCGCGACAGGGTCGGTGGCGTAGGTCAGGACCAGCGGGCCGCTCCACAGGACGCAGATGGTCCGTCGACGCCAGCGAAGGACGGGGTCTCCCGGCGTGGCATCCGTCGGGAGGCCTCGTGTGCCGCCCAGCCATTAGGGCGTGTCTGACAAAGATTGAGCGTTCTGGCTGGAACTCTGGTCCCGTGTCGCGTTTTCAGTTGCTCTCGGATGCCCAGTGGTCGTTGATCGAGGGGATGCTCCCGAAACCGACGGGACGCCCGGGCCGGAAGGGAATGGCCGCGACATACTATCGCGGTGAGGGCGAAGCGCCAGGCCGAGATTCCGGCACCGGTGTGAGGGAGGGGTCAGGATGTTCGGCAGGATCTTAGGCAGGATGTTCGATCCGAAGATGTTCGGTTCGAAGATGTTCGGTTCGGAGACGAAGCTCAACGATCTGATGGAGCAGCTCAGGCCCGACCTGAGTCGGGAATCGCTCGGCGTCGGGCCTGACTTTCCGGGCGTCGCCCCGAACCCGTTCATGAGCAGTGGTGCATTGAAGCGCATTGCGGAACTGCGTACGGGGGCGCTTGCGCTCGGCGTTCTCGTCGACTGGCGGGAGGTCAACAGCAATCCACGCGTGGTCCTGATGTTCGACGTGGAGACCGCCGCCGGCATCTCGTTCCGCGGTATCGCAGACGAAAGCCTCACGATCACCGAGCTCACCCGACTCGCCCCAGGACAGACGTTGCCCGTGCGCTACAGGCCGACCGTCATGGACCACTACGTCGCCCTTGCCCGGGACGCGGACCCCGCCCATGTGCAGCAGCTCTCTGACGAGATCGCGAGCCGCAAGCGGACCTGACCCGAAGCCATTGGCCGGGTATACCTAGTCGCGCCGCGCGGGCCCGCACCCCTTGCTTGTGTGTGGAACACATATTCACTGTGACCGAATCTGCCGACCGACGCGATAGCGCGCTCCTGCTGCACAACCTGGGGCACGAACTCCGGTCAAGAGCTGGAGAGGTTGCCGGTAGCGGAAACATCGAGCACATCCACTATGTCGCCAAGTATCGGGAAACCGGATACATCCTCAATGATTCGAATCTCGTTCCCGCATTCGAAGGCACGAGCCACTGCGATGTTCACGTCTGGAGATCCCCAGACGGAGTTCGAAAGATAGTTCAAAAAAGAAACGGAAGGCCGCAACCGTCCAATCCTCAGCCGACCACAAGCCCGCCCCAGGTGGAATTCAATCGAAGAAACCCGCTGCGGGCTGTCGACACCGAGTCGGCATTGAGCGTCATCTCGTCGACGGCAAGAATCTGGAAGGAACGGATCATCCCCCCATGGTTGACCAGCGCCATTCTGATTGAGCTCTCTCGGCGCCCTGCAGTAGAGGCTGAAGTGGCGAAGCAAAATGGTCGCGAAACCATCGCAATTTCAGTCGAAGGAACTAGCTTCGACGAGTTGGTCAGGCATGTCCTCATATTCGATAGAAACACCGCAATGCCGAGCAGGGAGTACGTCCTGGGCCACAATTCTGATTCTGCCCAAACTGGTTGGGCGGTGGTTGATGAAGTCTGCTGGCTTGATTTTTCACGCGTCGAGTCCTTCGGCGATATCCCAGTCGGTCCATGACTTAGTCGCACAGGTTCTGCCCATACTTCGTTGGCTCCTGAGCCTCGCGCTTTCACGCTGACCGACCGGAAGCCCGTGCACCAACGATTCCCCCGACGGGCACCCGCACCGGTTCCCGGACTCCCGGCGACGTCGAGGCCGGCGGCCGAGAGCCCGGACTAGGCCCCATTGCCCCCGCGTGCTGACCGCCGATCATTCAACGGCTCGCAAGGGGAACCCCGCCCCGGGCGACCAAGGATAGGCGCGGCAGGCAATGCGCCGCACCTGGATTCCATACCGGCGCCGCGCACGTAGATGGGTACTCGCCTGGGCGGGGCTTCCAGGGCTCAACCGTCTATGCCCGCGTACGTGGCGGTGGACCGCCGCAACAGCTGGGTGACTTTCTCGTCGGAGTAGTCCGCCGGTGCGGTCACGGTGCCGGTCCGCGGGCACCAGAGGACGCTGGAGTCAATCCGAGTCATGAGCGATGCAAGCCCATCGGTCCACCTCTCGAGCACGGCGTCATCAGGCTCGGTAGCTGATTCCCATTCGAGGATCCACGGCGCCATCGCGCCCCACTGAAAGGCCGGATCGGCACGGCGAGCGGTAGGCATGGCGGCCATTCTGGCGACCGATCGCCTGACTTGCCAAGACCGCAGGTCACGAGGCTTTCCACACGAAAGAGCGTGAGCCATCGGCACCTGCACCACTCCCGGTGTGGCCCATTCGGTCCGAGAGGCCCATCACGCATCAGGAGGCCTGCCGTGTCGATATCACCCATTTTCGCCCGCACGCGGAGCCCTCAGCAGTTCGGCGAATCCCGGCAGGTGTTCCCAGTGTCGGAATTAGTGTCATCGAGGTCGCAGGGCACGTCGACGCGCACACTTTGCCCGACTTCGTGGAGCGCCTGGACGCCGGAGTCAACGCCGCCGAGCACGGCCTTGTCGTCGATCTCGCCCTCGCGGCTGCACCTACTCGGTCGCCTCGGCAGTTCCTGAGGTACCCGGGCGTGGCCAGGGTCGCGCCACAAACCGTTCGATGTCGGTGTTGAATCGCTTGAGCCACTCGGCGAGGGTCTCGACGTCTTCAGGGCGTCCAGTCGGCCATCACGCTCTGCAGTGCACGAGCATGGATGGAACGTTCCGCCTCGAGGCGGAGCGTCCCCTCGGCGGTGATGGCGAACTTGCGGGCCATTCCTCCGTCGGGGCCCGGGATACGTTCGACGAGTTCGGCTTTCAGCATGCCCGGGGCAGCTCGTCCGACTCGTCACCACCGCGGTGCGGTGACGGACGCCTGCAAAGGCCGACACCCACAGGTTCGCCACGCGAGGCAACGCCGGCCCCTGGCCAACTATCCTGACCATTGGGCCAACAAAGTTGGCGAAGTGGCCAACTACGATGACGATTGGCCAACTACGGTGACCGTTCACAGGCGGCGGTGTGAACCGTCATCGCAGTTGGCATTTGCCGGGGCTCTGATCTGCGGTGTGACAACTAGCGTGACGACAGTCGAGCGTGATCGTTGTCATCGAAGTTGGCAATTGTTCGCGGCGGTTCGTTTGCCAAATCATGTTGTCGCGGCGGTTGGCGATGCAATCGTCCTGGTGCATCGATCTGTACAGATGGTCGCGATTCGCTCAGTGGCTCTGAACGGCACCGTGCGGGCTCAACACCCTCGTTGGCGTACCGGACCCAGGCGGAGGCCAACGATGCGTTCGCGAGCAGAGGTGGATCAGAACTCTTCGACACCAACGGGTTTCGAGACACCTCCCACGGTTGCGGGTGCACCTATCGGCCCTCGGCATCGGGTTTCTCGGCGACCGTTGGTACCCCGACCTGCTGCCAGAATCGCCGGACGATCATTCCCTCGCACTGGGCTGACGGGCCGTCACGTAGCGTTGGCGAACAGCGCGGTTAGGCGGGGCAGCCGGGCGGCGGTCTGCTCGGGCGTCCACACCGGTCCGACAGCGTCGGCGTTGCAGGGGCTGTCGTGGCCGATCGCCTGCAGCACCTCCTCCAGGGCGTCCTCCTCTCCGGTGAGACGCGCGTACGCATCCTGGGCGCAGTAGTCCAGGAGCTCCCAGTCCGGGAAGTCTTCGTCTTCCCACTGCTCGTACGGCAGCGCGGCGAGGTGCCGGAATGCGGGGTGTTCGGCGAGGGCGTCCGGGTCGTGGACGGCGAGGCCGTGGGCGTCGCGGCCGAGGCCGATCAGCCAGACGTGGAAGTACCACAGGCCGTCGTCGCTGACCCGCCCGCGCAGGGCCAGGGCGGCCAGCGCCAGGGTGCCCGTGGTGTCCAGCGGGGCACGGGCCTCGTCCAGGCGCAGCTGGAATTCCAGAACCTCCGGCAGCGGCAGTTCGGCCAGCCGCGCGGTCAGCCGCTCCGCCCGCTCACACACCGGACCGCCCGCCCCGCTCGACTCCACTAGTGTCCAGAATCCGTCCGTGTCCATGGCCGGAATCCTCGCACCTGCCGGTGACACATCACGGACTTGACCTCGAGCGGAGCCTGCTGCGGACGCTCTGCGGCCGGACTGCGATTTCTTCCAATGCCGGGGCGGTGTGAGAACGCGCTGACCGGCTTCGGGAGCGATCACCTCGAGGGTCGCCTCCAGCCGGGTGCTCGGCCGATGACGCAGGTCGGGCGGATATCGCAGCCACTGAATTCACCCGCGATGGGCGAAGGTAGCGGTTCGACGGGCGATTAGCCTCGCCGTTGACGGTCGGGCGTTGAGGCGTCGCCGTTGACCTGTTGATTCGAGAAGGGACGCCCCGTGGCCGAGATCGTGACCCGAGACAACTTCGTAGAGGCTGAAACCGCGCACTACTTCCGGGAGCAGCTCGCCAAGGCCCCGGTCAACGAATACTTCCACTCCAGGGTGCCGGTGAACGTCGAAACCCAGGTCGTGATCCGGTCGAACGTGGACCTGATCTACTCCTTCGCCGTCGTCGACGTGACCGAGGAGGCCACCTTCTCGCTCGCACCGTCCAACGAATACCAGGTGGCGGAGATCATCGACGAGAACCACTACGTCGTCGGCGTGATCTACCCCGGTGAGACCTTGACGGTGCGCAACACCGACCTGTCCGCCGGCACCCACGTGTATGTCGCGGGCCGCACCGCGACCGGCGGCGGGCTCGACCGCGCCCACGAGTTGCAGGACGCGCGCCGGATCACCGCCGCTACCACCAACCCGTACCGAGGCCGGGAGTTCGACGAGGACACCCGCAAGTCGGTCGGCGCCGACCTGGAAACCCATGCCGCCGAAGCGGACTTCTCCAAGGGCTTCGGCACCCCAGCCAGTACGGACCCCTACCAGCATCTGCTGGGCGCCCGCCTGGGCTGGGGTGGTCTGCCGCCCGAGGATGCCCAGTACTTCCAGGCGGTGGCCACATCCACCGGTGCCGATGTGTGGACCTTCGATGTTCCGCCGCTGGACTACGAGCACAACGGTTACTTCTCGGTGATCAAGTACGACGGGATGGGCTGGCTCGACGTCGACCGACCCGGCCTGTCCGACAGCGAACTTGTCCGCAACGACGACGGCACCATCAGCATCTGGTTCGGCGACGACCGCGTAGCGAACAAGCCGAACGTCATCCGCGCGACCGAGGGGCAGAAGTTCTACTACGGCATGCGTGTCTACCGTCCGCGCGACGTCGAGGAAACTCGTCAATTCATCGAACAGGTTCGGTCGACACCGATCACTCCAGCTGGCTGACAGCTGCACCGCCAGCCGCTCCACTGCAGCGCTCGCGCAGCGCGCGACCGCAGCATCGACCACCGGCCCCACCCTTCCGAACCCGTTGGTACACAAGCGAAGCCGGTCGAGCATCGAGTGGGTCGCCAGGCCAGGTCAGCAGGGGCCGATTCTGCATCGCACAGCGACAACAGTCACTCGCATCACCGTGCGATCCGGCACTGGCCCGTGGCCAACTATCTTGACCAATGGCCAACAATGTTGACGAAGTGGCCAACTAGGGTGACGAATGGCCAACTAGGGTGGCGATTCACAGCGGTTGTGAATCGTCATCGTAGTTGTCATTTCCCGGGGCTATGACCTGCGGTGTGACAACTAGCGTGGCGACGAAAGGGCGTGATCGTGGTCATCGAAGTTGGCATTTGTTCGCGGCCGTTCGTTGGCCGAACTATGTTCAGCGTCGGCCGGCAACTCCACATCACAGGTGTGCTGGCACGGATACCGAACAACCCAATGGGACTGCCCCCACTTCGGTTGACGAGGGAGAGGTTCGGTCAAGATGTCAATGAGCTCTGCTTTGTTCACGGATCGCAACGATGCGACTCCGACGGGCGCGACGGCCGGCCACCTTCTCCCAAATTCGGGTAAGGCGCCAGCGTGCCCTTACACGCGACGAGGAGTCCAGATCGGTCCGCACCATCCACGCGTAGAATCAGCGGGAAGCCACCGATAGTGATGCGCGTCAGACCCGAGTGAAGGAACGACGGCCGCCATGTCTTCTGCTACCCAACAAGCGCCAACCAGCATCCTGACTGTCTCTATCAAAGCGGCGGACCTGCCAGATTTCGCCAGCGAAGGGCCGATCCTCGTCGAGGTGGACACCAGCGAACAATCCGGGCGGACATATCGCCGCAGCTACCTGGTCGAAACAACTGTTGAGCGTCGGCAAGACCGGGAACCCCACAATCCGGAAGTCCGCGTCACCTTCGCCGAACCGGGCATCGACGCCATCACCTTCGCGCCAGCTGACGATGTTGTCGTGCACCGCCCATTCCTCGCCAAGCATCGGTAACCGGTAGACCGGTCGGGGCTGAATCTCGTGTCCACACGGAGGCTGCTCGGCAGCAGACACGTATCGAGCCATGAACTGTCGCCGAAACCTCTCTAGTGCAGAGTATTTCAGGGATGAAGTGCCCCATGAAGGTTCTCGATGGTGCGCGCGCGGGTGGCGAGTTCTGCGCGCGCGGATTTCATCGCGGTGGCATGGCTGAGCGGGATCACCCGCCCCTGCGCAGCCCCACCGCCGTCCGGCCACCGTCGATCTGTTCCGGCCACCCGTTCCCTGTCGTCTTTCACGCGCTGTCGATCCGCATATACGCGGCGCCTGAACGCAGCGTCGAGGGGTCACCGGCAGACTGACCGCAGCTCCGTGCCGAACACGTGACGGAATACCACCGAATGAGAGACAACCCGAAGCAGCGCATAACTATCCCGTGACTCGCGGCGATATGTGGCGGTGTTTTCGTGTAGTCAGGTGGCGTCGTGTCGGATCCTGTTGCGTCGAGGAGAACTCCGGCGCGTGCCTCGAGCACCGGCCTACTCCAGGCGTGCGAGGTACGAATCGAACAATATAGATACTCGATCGAAGTCGAATACATGTGGTCGAAGTACCGCGTTCATCGTCAGCCCATCTGTGAACGCGCGGATTTCCGCGCCGGTCGCGGCTGGTTCTGAAGCTGGGGCGAGGACTGTGGCGGTCCACTGGCATAGGTGATCGAGTTCAGCGTCGATCGTGGCCAGGACCTCGGCAACCATCGAAGTCTTGATCGCGACCTGCGCTGCCAGCCACACCTCGGCCTCGAGGCGAGACTCCTCGCTGAGCGGTAGCGCCTCTCTCCATAGTTGCTTCACCCGTTGTCGCGGTTCCGCGATGGTTCCCAGCAATTCGATGCGACGCTGTTGCTGCGCCCTGGCAAGCAGCAACGCTTCAGCGAGCATGTCCTCGGATCGTTCGGTCACCTTCGAGGCCGGCAACGTTGATGGGGCTATGCCAACTATCTGGCAGATTGCCAACTGCGATGACGACCGTGTCAACTACCTGGCAAATTGCCAACAACGGTGACCGTTCACAGCCGCGGTCCGGGGGCGCTGCTACAGTGGCGGCCATGCAGCGCGCATATTTCTGGTTTAGCAGGCCGGCCCCGGGTGGGCCGGTCAGCGTAGACCTGCGCTGACTTCTTCCACCCCGAGCCGGACCTCACCGGCTCGCGAGTGTGCACGCATCCTCAGTGGGTCGGTCCTCACCGAACAGGACACTCACATGACGATCACCATCGAATCCGACGTCCGCGATCTCGACGACCAGCGGACGATCTCCATCAGCCCCCTGGCGCCGCCGTCAGAGGTGCGCGCCGAGCACCCGGTCGACGCCGCGGTGTCGGACACCGTGCGTGACGGCCGCGCCGCGACGGTCGGGATCCTCGACGGCAGCGACGACCGCCTGCTCGTCGTCGTCGGCCCGTGCTCGGTGCACGACACCGAGGCCGCGATGGACTACGCCCGCCGGCTCGCGCAGAAGGCGCAGGAGCACGGCGACGCGCTGCACGTGGTCATGCGCGTCTACTTCGAGAAGCCGCGCACCACGCTGGGCTGGAAGGGTCTGATCAACGACCCGCACCTGGACGGCAGCTTCGACGTCAACACCGGCCTGCGGGTGGGACGCAAACTGCTGCTCGACATCTCGGCGCTGGGCCTGCCGGTGGGCTGCGAGTTCCTGGACCCGATCACCCCGCAGTACATCGCGGACCTGGTCAGCTACGGTTCGATCGGCGCCCGCACGGCGGCCAGCCAGGTGCACCGGCAGCTGTGCAGCGCGCTGTCCATGCCGGTCGGCATCAAGAACTCCACCGAGGGCGACGTGCAGGTCGCGGTCGACGGCACCCGCGCCGCCGGCGCCAGCCACGTCTTCCCCGGAACCGACCTCAGCGGCCGCTCCGCGCTGATCCGGACCGCGGGCAACCCGGACTGCCACGTCATCCTGCGCGGCAGCGCCGCCGGTCCGAACTACGACCGGGAGTCGGTTGCGGACACCCTTGCGCGCCTTGCGAAGTCGGGCCTGCCGGAGCGCATCGTCATCGACGCCAGCCACGGCAACAGCCAGAAGAACCACGAGCGTCAGGTCGACGTGGTGACCGACATCGCGGCCCGGATCGCGGGCGGCGAGAAGGGTGTCGTCGGCATCATGCTGGAGAGCTTCATCGAGGCCGGCCGTCAGGACCTGACCCTCGGCAAGGCGGACGAGCTCACCTACGGGCAGTCCATCACCGACGCGTGCCTGGACTGGGACACCACCGCCGACCAGCTCGACCGGCTCGCCGACGCGGTGGTCACCGCACGCCGCGGGTCCGGAACTGCACGCTGACCCGGGGGCCGGTGGGGCGGGAGCTCTTGGGGACGCAGTGTTCCCAGGAGCGCTGGCAGGACCCGCCCATCACCAGCAGGTCGCCGTGGCCCAGCGAGAACCGCACGGAGTCGCCGCCCCCGCGCGGGCGTAGCGCGAGGGTCCGGGCGGCGCCGAGCGAGAGGATCGCCACCATGGTGTCCTCGGTGGCGCTGCGGCCGATGGTGTCGCCGTGCCAGGCGACGCTGTCGGCGCCGTCCCGGTAGTAGCAGAGCCCGGCGGAGACGAACGGTTCGCCAAGCTCGGGCAGGTAGTACCCGCTCAGCGCCGCCATCGCGTCGGCGAGCAGCGGGTCCGGCAGCGCGGCGCCGGCGTCGTAGAAGGCAACCAGGCGGGGGACCGCGACGACGCGGTCGTACATCCGCCGGCTCTCGGCCCGCCACGGCACCGTGCGCTCCGCCAGGTCGGCGAACAGCCGATCCGACCCGGACATCCAGCCGGGGCGCACGTCCACCCAGGCGCCCGCGGTCAGGGTGCGCCTGCGCACCGAGCCGTCGAGCGGCCCGAGCCGCGCGCCCCCGGTCGGGTCGTCGAACAGCGACGCCTGCACCGCGATGTCCACGAGGGTGAGCCTACTCCTGTACGAACAGGTGTTCCCATGGGTCGGTTCAGCGGGCGGTCACCGAGTAGGTGCCGTCGGTGCGCGCGGTCAGACCCCAGCCGCCGTCCACCTGCGTCAGGACCGGGTCCGAGACGTTGGCGGTGTCCAGCGCCGGCCGGTCGGCGCCGGGGTACCACGCCTCCAGGCGTCCGGATCCCGTGCCCGTGAAGCCGGCCGCGGTGACCTCGGTCAGCGCTCCCGGGGCAGCGCGCGGGTAGGCCCGGGAGAGCGGCCTGGCGAAGCCCTCGACCAGGCCCAGCTGCTCGCCGGACGGGCAGTCGATGCGGTTGAGGTTGCCCATCGGCTCGTCGGTGTGGCCGTCCCGGACGGCGTGCGGATCGCCGCACGCCTGGGACCACGACCACCAGGCGCCGCCCATCTTGTGGGCGTCCATCGCGTCCATGAACCGCTCGACCTGGTCGGCGTCGTCCTCGGGTTCGCCGAACCACGCCCATTCGCCGGTCCACAGCGGCGCGTCGTAGACCGCGGCCGCACGCTTCGCCAGGTCGAAGCCCTCCTCGAGGGACGGGAGGTCGCTGCTGACGGTGATCGACCCGGCGTAGAGGTGCGGCGAGAACACCACCAGCGGGTCGGCCAGGTAGTGACGCGGCGGCAGGGCGTCGACACCGAAGGCCGACCACACCGCGCTCGGCTCGAAGAACACCAGGTGCGGGAAGCCGCCCTGCTCGGCGCCGCGGATCGCATTGACGGTCCGCTGGTAGAAGCGGCCGATCTGATCGGCGGCGGTGATCGGGTCGCGCAGGCCCGGGTTGGGCTCGTTGAGCAGGTCGTAGCCGGCGACCGCGGGTTCGTCCTTGAACTCGGCGGCCAGTCGCGCCCAGGTGTCGACGAGGTGCCCCTGGATGCCCTGGACGTCGTCGTAGAAGTTCTGGAACGCGGCGGCGACCGCCGGCGCGGTTTCCCGGACGCCGGCGATGTTGCAGGTGGTCCAGCCGTTGGTCAGGGTGGCCCAGGCGGGGGCGCCGTCCCAGCCGACACCCGCGCGCATCGGCTCCGGGCAGGTCTCGCCCGCGGGGGTGCCGACGGCCTTGCCCCAGGCGTCCTGATGCATGTCCAGCACCGTGTAGATGCCGTGGTCCTTCGCGTCCTGGACGGCCTCGCGGATCCGGGCCACGTAGCCCTGGTCGAGGGCGCCCGGGGTGGGCTCGAGCGCCGACCACGCGACGGTGAGCCGGACGACGTTGAAGCCGAGCGTCGCCATCCGGGTGAAGTCGCTGCGGTAGAGCGGCGCCGTCGCCGGGATCGCCGGGTCGTTCTGCGCATAGTCGTTGAGCTGGTTGATGTTTGCGCCGCGCAGCAGCACCGTCCGGCCCGTCACGTCCGTGATCGCGCGATCGTTGACCGTGAGCCGCGGCAGGGTCCAGCCGTCCGCGGTCGCCGCCGGCTCGGTGGCCGGTGCCGCGGTCGCGGTCGGCGCGACCTGCAGGGCCAGTGCGACCAACGGGATCAGTAGAAGGAGCTTGCGCAAGACACGGCCTCTCATTTGAACGTTTGTCCAGGATGCCGTGTAGGGCGAGATCCGTCTGGCATTCGGTGGATCTGCTTGCGCGGCTGAGTCGTCCGCACCTGTCGGTGGCCGGTTGTACCGTCCGGACATGGGATACGAATTTCAGGTGACTGTCGATTCGAACGATCCGCACACGCTGGCCAAGTGGTGGGCCGCGGCGCTCGGCTGGGAGGTGGAGCCGAGCGACGAGGACTTCATCCGCGGGCTGGTCGCCGCCGGCCAGGCCAGCGAGCAGGACACCACCCTGTTCGAGGGGGTGCTGGTGTGGAAGGCCGGGGCGGCGATCTCGGACCCCGCACACCCGGAGCGGCCACGGGTGCTGTTCCAGACGGTGCCGGAACCGAAGACGGTGAAGAACCGGATGCACCTGGACCTGCGGGTCGGCGACGACAGGCAGGCCGTCGCGGACCGGCTCGTCGCGGCCGGGGCGACGGAGCTGCACCGCGGGCAGCAGGGGCCGTACCGGTGGATCACCATGGCGGACCCGGAGGGCAACGAGTTCTGCCTGTGCTGAGCCCGGGCCCTACCGGTAGGCGCCGGGGGTCTCGCCGGTCCAGCGCTTGAACGCCCGGCGGAAGGCGCTGGGCTCGGAGAACCCGAGCCGGGCGGACAGCTCGTCGACGGACTCGCCGCGGCCGAGGCCGGAGATCGCGGCGTCGCGCAGGACCTCCTCGCGCAGCTGGTTGAGCGACGTGCCCTCCTGCCGGAGCAGCCTTCGCAGGTGCGGGACGCTGATCGAGAGCATCTCCGCGATGTCGTCGGCGGTCGAGGTGCGTCCCCGGACCCCGGCCTCTAGAACCTTGCGCACCTGCGTCGCCGCGGAGCTGTCGTAGTCGCGCTCGGAGAAGATCAGGTTCGGGGACTCGCGGAGGTAGGCGAGCAGCGTCTCCTCCGTCTGGACGATGGGGGCCCGCAGCAGCGCGCTGTCGAACTCCAGCGCGGCGACGTCCGCGCCGAAGACGACGGGCACCCCGAAGATGGCGTCGTAGTTCTTTGCGAGTGCCGGATCCGGTGTGGGATAAGGCAATTTCATCGAGACAAGCTTCATTCGCCTGCCCACCAACCAGGCCGCGAACCGGTGCAGCACCATCATCACGAAGTCGATGAGCAGTCGGTCGGCCGCGAGTGCGGAGGCCGGCGGCAGGGCCCGCGCGCGCTCGGGGACCTGCACCAGCAGTCGGGTGGTGGCCGCGCCGGTCTCCAGTCGCATCGGCGGCATGCCGGGCAGGGCGCGGGTCACGTCGGTGATCCGATCGAGGGCGCTGCCGAGGTCGGGGGTGTGGATCAGGGCCAGACTGACCAGCTTGAAGGTGCCCCGCGGCACGGGCGCCGCGCCCAGGCCGAACAGTTCGTCGTCGGTGAGCTGCCACGCCGCCTGGGTGAACCGCGACAACTGGTCCGGGGTGATGCGGGCGGTGGCGTCGCGCAGCACCGCCGCGGACACCCCCGCCGCGTCCAGCGGGAAACCCAGGTCGAAGCCGCCGCCGGCCGCGATCTCGGCGGCCCGGCGAACGAAGTCGGCGGGCACCGTGCGGGGGGCACTCATCGTGCGGTCACCACCGCCCCGCCAGCGAGGCGAGCCGCTCGGCGGCCTCCGTCAGCACCTCGTCGCGTTTGCAGAACGCGAAGCGCACCACGTGATCCCACGCCGCCTTGTCGTCGGCGAACGCGCTCACCGGGACCGCGGCCACCCCGATCCGCTCCGGCAGCGCCCGGCAGAAGGCCGCACCGTCGGTGGTGCCGAACGGGGTGATGTCCGCGCACACGAAGTAGGTGCCGCCGCTGGCGTGCACCCCGAACCCCGCCGTGCGCAACGCGTCGCTGAGGGTGTCCCGCTTGCGCTGCAAGGCATCTCGCTGCTCGGCGACCCACCCCTGCTCGTGCCGCAACGCGTACGCGACGGCCGGCTGGAACGGGCCACCGGCGACGAAGGTGAGGAACTGCTTGGCGGTTCGGACCGCGTCCACCAGTTCCGCGGGCCCGCACACCCAGCCCGTCTTCCAGCCCGTCACCGCGAAGGTCTTCGCGGCGCTCGACACGGTGACGGTGCGCTCGGCCATCCCCGGCAGCGAGGCCAGCGGGGTGTGGGCGGCGCCGTCGAACACCAGGTGTTCGTAGACCTCGTCGCTGAGCACCAGCAGGTCCCGCTCGACGGCGAGCGCGGCGATCCCGGCCAGGTCCGCGGCGCCGAGCACGGTGCCGGTCGGGTTGTGCGGGGTGTTGACCACCAGCATCGCGGTGTTCGGCCCGACCGCCGCACGCAACGCGTCGAGGTCCAGCGCGAAGCCCGCGCCGTCCGGCACCAGCGGAACCGTCCGGCGCACCCCGCCGGCCAGCGCGACGGCGGCGGCGTAGGAGTCGTAGTACGGCTCGATCAGCACCACCTCCTGGCCCGGTTCGACCAGCCCGAGCAGGGTGGCGCTGATCGCCTCGGTGGCGCCGACGGTCACCAGCACCTCGGTGTCCGGGTCGTAGGACATCCCGTACCGGGCGGCCTGGTCCGCGGCGATGGCCTCACGCAGCACCGGCATCCCCGGGCCGGGCGGGTACTGGTTCAGCCCGTCGGCGATCGCGGCGCGGGCGACGTCCAGCATGGCCCGCGGACCGTCGGTGTCCGGGAACCCCTGGCCGAGGTTGATCGCGCCCGTCGCGGTGGCGAGCGCCGTCATCTCCGCGAAGATCGTCGAGGCGAAGGGCCGCAGGCGAGCGACCGTCTGCGAATGGCGTGCTGCGGGCATTGTCACAGCTTAGGCGGGGGTGCATCGGGCCGGGAAACGCCTACTGTCACATTTGTCCGGGCTGTCTCGTCCAGGGAGTAGACGGCCGCACACGGGCCGTCGATACCGCGAACAGGAGAGTGTCATGACTCGAATTCCCCCGGTTCCGCCGCAGGAGGCAGGTCCGCTGGTCAAGCTCGCATACCGGATCGCCGGACGCCGGTTCGGCGCGGTGCCCGAACCGTTCGCCGTGCTCGCACACCACCGCAAGCTGTTCCTGGCCTCGGCCGGGCACGAGATGGCCGTGGAGAAGGCGTCGACCGTGCTGCCGGCAAACGTCCGCGAGATCGCGGTCTACCGGGTGGCCTGGACGGTCGGCTGCTCCTGGTGCGTGGACTTCGGGACCATGCTCACCCGTCTGGAAGGCCTGGACGTCGAGCGCCTCCAGCAGATCGGCGACTACGAGAACTCGTCGCGGTACAGCGACGACGAGCGGGCCGCGATCGCCTACGCGGACGCCATGACCGCCACGCCCACCGCCGTCACCGACGAGCAGGTTGCGGACCTCGAACGCCGGTTCGGCCGCGACGGTGTGGTGGAGCTGACGTACCAGATCGCACTGGAGAACCAGCGCTCGCGGATGTACTCGGCGCTCGGCATCGTGGACCAGGGGTTCAGTTCCGGCGACGCGTGCCGGGTTCCGTGGGCGGCGGCGGATCAGGCCGGTGCCAGCCGGGAATCCGGACGCGCGTGAGCTTGGCCGGGTTCGCGATGTCGTAGACCGCGCAGACCTTGCCCTCGCGCACGGTGAACCCGCCGACGCGGCCGGGGAAGGCCGGGTGTGTCTCGTCGCCGGGCGAGCCGTGCGAGAGGAAGCCGAGCTGGCCGTTGACCATGGCCGGTTCGATCGCCAGGAGGGCCTGCGGTCCGTAGCGCTGGGCCAGGCCGAGGAAGAACCGGGCGAAGTGGTCGGCGCCGTGGAGCACGTTGACGGCGGTGCGGGTGGTGCCGCCCGCGTCGCCGATCACCAGTGCGTCCGGGTGCAGGGCGTCGAGCACCTGCTGCAGGTCGCCGCTGGCCATCGCCGCGAGCAACGCGCCCACCGCCTCGGCGTGCTCGGGGTCCGGCGTCGGCGACTCCACTCCTGCGACCGCCCGCCGCGCCCGGGACGCGAGCTGACGCGCCGCCGGGGTGGAGGTGTCGAGCAGTGTGGCGATCTCGTCGAACGGCACACCGAACCCGTCGTGCAGGACGAAGGCGGTTCGCTGGTCCGGGCCGAGGGTGTCGAGCACGATCATCGCCGCGAGCCGGGTGTCCTCGTCCCGGACCACCGCGTCCAACGGGTCCGGTGGGCTGTGTCCCCCGAGCGGGCTCACGATCGGCTCCGGAAGCCACTGCCCCACATAGCTTTCCCGGCGGACGGCCGCGCTGCGCAGGTGGTCGAGGCAGATCCGTCCGACCACCGTCGTCAGCCAGGCCCGCAGGTCGCGGATGTCGTCGGCGTCGCGCTCGCTCAGCCGCAGCCAGGCCTCCTGGACGGCGTCCTCGGCGTCGGCGACGCTGCCGGTCATCCGGTAGCCCACGGCGAGCAGGTGCTGGCGGTGCGACTCGAATGTCTCGGCCAGCGCGGTAACGGCCATGCGGTCGAGTCTACGAGGACGCGCGTCCCCGGTCGGAGAGCCCGACCCGCAGCGCGCCGACGGCCTCGCGGAGCGCATCGCTGCCGGCGCGGCCGTAGCCGGTCATGTGAATGAAGGAATGCACCAGGTCGTGGTGGGTGCGCAGCGTCGTCGTGACGCCGGCCTCGCGCAGACGCGCCGCATACGCCTGCCCCTCGTCGCGCAACACGTCGAAGCCGGCGACCGCGATGTACGCCGGCGGCAGTCCGGCCAGGTCGTCGGCCAGCAGCGGTGACGCCCTCGGGTCGGTGCGGGCGCCGCGGTCGGGCAGGTACTGCTCGGTGGACCAGTCCTGCTGTGCCTCGGTGAGGAAGTAGCCGTCCGAGAACAGCTGGTACGACCGGTGCTTGGTCGACATGTCGACCAACGGGAAGAACAGCAGCTGGAACGCCGGCCGCGGTCCGCCGTCGGCCGCCGTCACCTGGGCGAGCACCGCGGCGAGGCCGCCGCCGGCGCTGTCCCCCGCGACGGCGATGCGTTGGGGGTCGATGCCGAGTTCGACAGCGTTCAGGGCGACATGGTGGAAGGTGGCCAGCCCGTCCTCGACGGCCGCGGGGTACGGGTGCTCGGGTGCCAGCCGGTAGTCGACGGCCAGCACCGCCACCTCGGCATGCGCGGCGAGGAAGCGGCAGACGTTGTCGTGACTGTCCAGGCTGCCCAGGGCGTATCCGCCGCCGTGGAGGTAGACCACCGCCGGGGCCGGCGGCGTCAGGCCGGTCGGCCGGTAGAGCCGAACCGGGATCGGGCCGGCCGGGCCCGGCACGGTGAGGTCCCGGACCTCCCCCATCGGGATCGGGGCGCCGGCCACCAACCGCGCCTCCGAGTCGACCTGCGCCCGCGATGTCGCGACCGGTTGTGCCGCGTAGTCGGAGCCGGGCAGCAGCGTCAGCATGCGCAGCATCAGCTGGATCTCGAGGTTGAGTTCGTTGCCGTCGACTCGGACCGGCCGGCCGGCGAGCAGGCGCTGCACGGGTCGGGGGAGGGCGCCGGCGGCCACGACGACGGCACGGGTGACGCGCTCGAGGGCGGTGTCGATCAGCGTGCGCTGCATGTCGTGGGTCCTCTTCCACAGGGCCGATTCGTCGTCCTGCCAAGCATCCTTCATCACCTGCCGGGCCGCCGGGCGAGTTTGTCTGCCTGACCCGATGCTGACCGTCGTAGGCTCGACCGATGCGATTCGGGATGTTCGTTCCTCAGGGCTGGCGGCTGGACCTGGTGGGCATCGAGCCCGCCGACCACTGGCAGGTGATGAAGGGGCTGACCCTGCGCGCGGAGGCGGGACCGTGGGAGTCGGCGTGGGTGTACGACCACTTCCACACGGTGCCCGCACCCACCGAGGAGGCCACCCACGAGGCGTGGTCGCTGATGTCGGCGCTGGCCGCGGTGACCTCGCAGATCCGCCTCGGGCAGATGTGCACGGCGATGAGCTACCGCAACCCGGCCTACCTCGCGAAGATCGCCGCGACCGCGGACCTCATCTCCGGAGGTCGCATCGAGATGGGCATCGGCGCAGGCTGGTACGAGCACGAGTGGCGCGCCTACGGCTACGGCTTCCCGCGAGCGGGTGAGCGGCTGGCCCGCCTCGACGAGGGCGTGCAGATCCTGCAGCAGGCGTGGCGCACCGGGGCCGCGACCCTCGACGGCAAGCACTACCAGGTCGACGGCGCGATCTGCCGGCCGCTGCCGCTGCAGGAGGGCGGACCGCCGCTGTGGATCGCCGGCGGCGGGGAGAAGGTCACGCTGAAGATCGCCGCGAAGTACGCGCAGTACACCAACTTCGACGGCACCCCGGAGGGCTTCACGCACAAGTCCTCGGTGCTGCGTGAGCACTGCGCGGCCGTCGGCACCGACTTCGGCGCGATCGTGCGCTCCGCCAACTACAACGTCGCGATCGGTGCGACGCAGGCCGACGTCGACGACCGGCTCGCGCAGACGAAGGACCGGATGGCTCGCTACGTGGGCGAGGACCTGGCGGAGGCGTCGATGGCCGCGTTCACCGGCATGCCCGCGGTCGGGACACCCGAGCAGATCGTCGAGAACCTCACCGCGCTGCGGGCGCAGGGGCTCGACTACGCCATCTGCTACTTCCCGGAGGCGGCGTACGACACGTCCGGGATCGAACTGTTCGAACGCGAGGTCATCCCAGCGCTCGCCTAACGCAGGTAGTCGGGCAGGTCCGCGGTCGCGACGGGCAGCTGCTGGTTGTCCGCCCGGCGCACCTGCTCGGCGAGCGGGATGCTCTTGGCGAGCAGCTTCCACTCCTCGCCGCCGATCGCATCCGCCGCGCGTCGGAGCACGCGCGTGTCCCGGGTGCCCCACGCGATCGGCATCGGGCTGACCATCTGCCAGGTGTCGCCCTTGGCCCGGGTGTTGCGGTCCGAGAGCACCGAGATCGACGGCACCCGCTCGCCCACGTGGTTGAGGGTGTGGCCGGGCAGGGACTGCACGTTGCGGGTGACGAGTACGTAGTGCGGGCCGTCCGCGGTCGGCTTGGCGACGTCGATCAATGCGAGCAGGGTGGCGCCGCGCGGCCGGGTCTCGGCCACCACCGCCGGCACCAGCGCGCCCTTGGCGTACAGGTCCTCGATGGACCCGACCTTGCGCGGGGCCCAGAACGCGACCCACAACGAGGTCGCCCCGACCAGGACCAGCACCACACCGAGGATGTACGACCACGGGTGCGCGAGGGTGAACAGCCACACCGCGAGCGCGACGAACAGGACGGCGGTGACGATCGACGAGACCCTCAGTCGGCGGACGTCGCCGACCGTCTCGTTCACGGACCGGGCATGGGCATTGTCGACGGGGAACTCGAAGCGGCGCACGGACCTATTCCTACCCGATCGCCGGTCCGAGCAGGTCGTCCGCGTCGGTGATCCGGTACGCGTAGCCCTGCTCGGCGAGGAATCGCTGCCGGTGCGCGGCGTACTCCGCGTCGAGTGTGTCCCGAGACACCACCGAGTAGAAGTGCGCCTGGCCGCCGTCGTGTTTGGGCCGCAGCAGGCGCCCGAGCCGCTGGGCCTCCTCCTGCCTCGACCCGAAGGTGCCCGAGACCTGCACCGCGACCGACGCCTCCGGCAGGTCGATCGAGAAGTTGGCGACCTTGCTCACCACCAGCGTCTGGATCTCGCCGTTGCGGAACTGGTCGAAGAGGATCTCGCGTTCCTTGGTCTTGGTCGAGCCCTTGATGACCGGCGCGTCCAACGCCTCGCCGAGCTCGTCGAGTTGGTCGATGTAGGCGCCGATGACCAGGGTGGGGGAGTCCGGGTGCTTGGCCAGGATCGACTTCACCACCGCGATCTTGGTGTGCGCCGTCGAGCAGAGCTTGTAGCGCTCCTCCGGCTCGGCAGTCGCGTACGCCATCCGCTCCGCGTCGGTCATCGTCACCCGGACCTCGACGCAGTCCGCCGGCGCGATCCAGCCCTGGGCCTCGATGTCCTTCCACGGCGCGTCGTAGCGCTTCGGACCGATCAGGGAGAACACGTCGCCCTCACGGCCGTCCTCGCGGACCAGCGTCGCGGTCAGGCCGAGGCGACGTCTCGACTGCAGGTCCGCGGTCATCCGGAACACCGGCGCGGGCAGCAGGTGCACCTCGTCGTAGATCACCAGGCCCCAGTCGCGGGAGTCGAACAGCTCCAGGTGCTTGTACTCGCCCTTGGTGCGGCGGGTGATCACCTGGTAGGTGGCGATGGTGACGGGCCGGATCTCCTTGCGCTCGCCCGAGTACTCGCCGATCTCGTCCTCGGTCAGGGAGGTCCGGGCGATCAGTTCCCGCTTCCACTGCCGGCCGGCGACGGTGTTGGTCACCAGGATCAGGGTGGTGGCCTTGGCCTTGGCCATCGCGGCCGCGCCGACCATGGTCTTGCCGGCGCCGCAGGGGAGCACCACCACGCCGGACCCGCCGGCCCAGAACGACTCGGCCGCCATCTCCTGGTAGTCGCGAAGCTGCCAGTGGCCCTCCTCGAAGGCCAGGTCGATCGGGTGCGCCTCGCCGTCCACGTACCCGGCCAGGTCCTCGGCCGGCCAGCCGATCTTGAGCAGCATCTGCTTGAGGTGCCCGCGCTCGGACGGGTGCACCACGACGGTGTCCTCGTCGACCATGGCGCCGAGCATCGGGGCGATCTTCTTGTGCCGCATCACCTCGGTGAGCACGGCGCGGTCCAGGCTGACCAGGGTCAGCCCGTGCGCGGGGTTCTTCACCAGCTGCAGCCGGCCGTAGCGGGCCATGGTGTCGACGACGTCGACCAGCAGCGGCTGCGGGACCGCGAACCGCGAGTAGGTCACGAGGGCGTCGACCACCTGCTCGGCGTCGTGCCCGGCCGCGCGCGCGTTCCACAGCGCCAGCGGGGTGACCCGGTAGGTGTGCACGTGCTCGGGGGCGCGTTCGAGTTCGGCGAACGGGGCGATGGCCTGCCTGGCCTGGCCGGCCAGCTCGTGGTCGACCTCCAGGAGCAGGGTCTTGTCGGACTGGACGATCAAGGGTCCGTCGGTCACGCGTCCTCCTTTTGACGGTCGTAGCCCCACCATTGTCCACGTTGTCCGGGTGGGCGGCCGCCGCCGAGGCCGCACGCGAGAAAAGGAAGGGTTCGGCGGAAACGCCGAATCCCTTCCTTTTGTAACCGTTTTTCCCCGTGCGAATTTCTAGCGTTTCGCGGTGAGTGAATTTCTCGTGTCCATCACCTGGACCAGTGCCTCGGAAATTCCGGAGCGGTACCCGGACTGGCGTTCGCCGTTTCCGGTGGTGGCGTCGAGTTCGTTCTCCAGCCTTTCCTTGATCTGGTCCAGTGCGAGCAGTGTCCGTTTCACAGTGACGGTCCTTCCGTGTCCTGTCGGGTGTAGCACCGGGAGGCCGGACTGCTTGGCCTGCTCGTCCAGTACGAAGATCCTGGCGGTGGCGTTGCCGCTGTTCGAGAACTGTTCGTACAGTGCATCGAGGGCGCCGGCATACGGGGGCATCGAGTCAGCTGCGTTTCCGCTTCCGGATGAACTCCGTGGACTCGACTGACTTTTCCCGTTTTTCCGCCCGCTTTTCCTTGATGGACTGGGCGGGCTTTTTCAGGGTTTTACCAGAGTTTCGATCGGCCATTGTCTCTCCTGAATACGAAGTGGCAATCACTTGACCGAGACCATACGTCATTCCGTAGGAAAAGCCAGTCGCGCTGATCAGGAGCTTTTCGGGGCCCCGCGAATTCCGGTCAGTCGACCAGGTTCACCGAGGTGATCCGGTGCAATGTGAACCGGCGCACTGCGCCTGCCGCCGGGTCGAAGGCGTCGAGCTGACCGCCGCCGACGCTGACCGGGTCCACGATCCGCTCCGTGGCCACGCCCTGCGCGTCCACGTACCCGATCGACACGCTGCGGTGCACCCGCGCGGCCAGCTGCAGCAGCGCGACGGTGGCGGCGCCGCTGGCCCGGCTGCCGTCCGAGCGGACGCCGTCGCCGCGGGTCGCCGATGCGGCCCGCTGGCCGGCCCGGAGCTGGCGGACCAGGGTCTCGAGCTGCTCGGCGGTGGGGACGGCCGGCATCCGCGGCGCCGGCCGGGCCCGGCGCCGCATCACCCGGGACCCGCGCGGGCGGAGGTCCACGATGGCGCCGGACGAGTCCTCGCCCGCGGGCACGAAACCGGCGGTGCGCAGTTGGTCGAGCACCTCGGCCAGCGGTGCCTGGGAGATCGCGACGGTGGGGGCGAGAGCCCGCAGGGCCAGTGGTTCGGCCACCGGTGACGCCAGTACCTCCGCGAGCAGCGCAGGGTCCTCGCATCGGACGAACGACGCGGCCACGCCCGCCCGGAGCCGGCCGTGGCGCCGGGCCACGTCGTCGATCAGGTAGGTCAGCGACTGCGGGACCGGTGTCCGGGAGCGGGTGGCGAAGAGCGTGTGCAGTTCGGACGCGCTCAGGCCGGCGTCGAGGGCGCGGCGCACGCTGGACTCGCCGATCCGGTAGGTGGTGGCGGTGCCGGCGGACTCGAGGTCCGCCACGAGCGCGATCTGTTCCTGCAGTTCCGGGGTCAGTGGCCCGGGTGCGACAACCGTGAGGTCCGCCTGCAGCAGGACGTAGTCGATCGGCGCGGGCAGGCTCGCGGCCATCTCGGCGACGGCGGACTCGGCGGGGGCGTCGTGCAGCAGGCTGCGGCCGGGGGAGCTGAGGGCGCCGCGGCCGACCAGCCCGAGGGTCGCGGCCTCGGCCAGGGTGTGCCGGACCGCGTCGGCGCCGAAGCGGGCCGACCACCGTGGCCGGCGCCAGGCCACCGTGGCGGCCACCTCGGACGCGGTCGCGCCCTGCCCGGTGCCCAGCTCGGCGAGCAGCCCCAGCACGAACCGGCGGTCTCTGGGGGCGCCGGTGGCGCGCACCTCCTCCGACAGGGCCGCGATCGGCTTGCCGTGCTCGTCGCGCATGCCGACCACCCACGGCCGCCGCGGCAGGTCGAGCCAGGCCTGCGCGAGTACGTGCCAGCGCTGTGCGGGCGTGGTGGTCTGCCACGAGTCCACCGCCACCGTCGGCGCCCAGTAGTCGTCGCCGGTGTCGGCGGCGGGCAGCGGGTCCGGTGTCCCGCGGCCGATCAGGTCGGCCGCGGCGAGGACCTCGGCGAGCAGGCCCAGCCGGGCCTCGTCGACGCCGACGGCCTTCGCCAGCCGCTTGGTCTCCCGGACCCCCAGCCCGCCCGCCTTGAGGGTCGCGGCCGGCTGTGCGCCGAGGGCGGCGATCAGGTCCTCGCAGTGCCGGACCAGTTCGAGCACCTCACCGCCCGCGGCGGCGTTGACGTCGGCGACCTTCAACTTGGTCGCCCGGATCGGCGGCGGGGTCAGTGCGGCGGGGTCGCTGACCGTTTCCCCGCGCAGGGCCTGGCCCACCTGGTACGGCAGCTCCACGGTCTGCTCGTCGATCCAGTTCAGCAGGCGCCGGGCCAGCAGCCGCTGCACGGGCCGCTCCGGGTCGGTGCCGGGCGCGGCGTCGCGGGTGCGGCCGATCGGCGAACTGGTGGCCAGCGTGGTCAGCAGCCGGCGTTCGGTGTCGCCGAGTTCGGCGAGGGCGGACTCGATCTCCGTGGCCGTCAGCGCGTCCCGTGGGGCGTCGACCCGCCAGGTGACGGCGTCCTGCGCGGCGGGAGTCACCCGAAGCACCTTCGACCCCCACACCAGGGCTCGATCGCGGAGCGCCTTCAGCGCCTTGTCGACGGAGCGCACCGGCGCCCGGCCCGCGACTGCCGCGGTGAGC
This sequence comes from Rhodococcus sp. P4_C10, assembly GCF_056402135.1. Classification (NCBI taxonomy): domain Bacteria; kingdom Bacillati; phylum Actinomycetota; class Actinomycetes; order Mycobacteriales; family Nocardiaceae; genus Rhodococcus; species Rhodococcus sp. P4_C10. The sequence continues at coordinate 186,123 of NZ_JBFUHZ010000010.1, forward strand.
GCCGCCCGGGGCACGCCGCGCTCACGGCCCCCCTCCTGCGAGAGGATCCCGATCACGGTGAGCTCGAGCACGGTCAGCTCGTCGGCGGCGCGCAGCACCGACGCCCGCTGCTCGGCGCGGGCGGCGAGCACCGCGAGGTGGGCGGGCGGCGGGACCGCGAGGTCGGGACGCAGACGCAGCAACTCGGCCAGCTCGGCGTCGGTTCTCGCGGTCAGCCAGGCGGCCAGGCTCTCGGTTTCGGCGGCCGGGTCAACGCCTTCGGTGTCGGTCATCGCGTATCAGATTAGATACCTGGGCTGTACGGCGACGCGACCTCCTGCCAAAATGACCCCGTGGCTAACAAATCGAGCAAGCGATACGTTGATCCAGGCTGGCCGTCGGCGGAGATCCAGGACGGCGACTACGCCGTGACGGAGCTTTCGTCGTCGCGTTCCGGGGGGCTTTCCCCCTTCGGGGAGGAGATCGAGTTCCCGCTCCCCGTCTCGGAGCTGCCGTACACCCATCCGCACACCGTCGTGAACCGCTGACGACCGCGCCGAACGAAGAAGGGCCCCACACCGTGAGGTGTGGGGCGGACTCGACCTGCGGGTCGAGGACGACGCCGCTGGCCTTGACCGCGCTGAGGATGCTGTCGAGCGACTCGAAGACGTCGGCGGTGCCCTCGGTGGTCGGGACGCTGGTGACGGACGGCAGGACCTCGGCCGCGGGGGCCGCCTGCGCGGGGGCCGGCGTGCTGCGCGGGGTGGAGCCGCTGGTCAGGCCGAGGCTCGAGGAGCAGGACGGCCATGCGCCCCAGCCCTGGTTCGCGAGCACCTTCTCGGCGACCGCGATCTGCTCTTCACGGGTGGCCTGGTTCGCGGTCGCGGCGTACTCGCCGCCGCCGTGTGCGGTCCAGGTGCTGGGCGAGAACTGGAGTCCGCCCTGGTAGCCGTTGCCGGTGTTGATTCCCCAGTTACCGCCGGCCTCGCACTGCGCGAGACGGTCCCAGTCGGAATCGGGCGCTGCACTGGCGGGGGCCGCGAAGGCCGCGCTCGCCGCTCCGAGGACTGCGCCGGTCACGACGACCTTGGCGGCAGTGCGGCGGGTGGTAGTCGGTTTGCGATGGCGTCCAGCACTCATTGAAGCATTCCTCTCCACACGCGCCTGCGAGGTCAGCTGTCGGGTTCGGGCTGAGAGGTCGCCCGGCCTCGCCGCTCCTGGATTGGTGCGGGTCTGGCTTCACCCCAAGGAGGTCGCTTTCGCATCCTCCGGTGTCCACTGGGGACATTGGGTCCCCCGTCCTTGTCCCTGGGTAATCCGTTGGAATCTGGTCCGCGGGACAAGGTTTGGCGCGGCGGACCGGATCTGGCCGAACTTCCGGCCGCTGATGACCGTACGTGGATCGGGACTGTGCGTCATCTGTTACCCAAATTGCGGAATATTCGGCGTTTCGCCTGGAAGTGGGCAAGTTTCCGCAGGTAGAAGCGCTCGGTCGGTTCCGAGACCGCCCTGTTATCTCACCGTTATGTGAGGCAGATCACAGAAGTTCTCGGGGCCGACCAGGGGGTTCGGTGGCGGGGAGCGGCGCAGTGCGACCATGACCGTGGTGGCGATCGCGACGAACGTCAACGGGTAGACCGCGGCGAAGATCGGGGCCAGGTAGGTCGTGGTCGGGATCATGAACAGCCCGATCGCGTACACCCCGTCGGGGAACCGGTGGCTCCAGATCAGCAGTGGCAGGGCGAGCGCCGCCGGCACCAGCCAGGCGGTTGCGCGACCCTTGCGCAGCGCCCAGTCCGCCGCGAGGACCAGCATCGGCACGAACCACACCCAGTGGTGCCCCCAGGAGAAGGGGGAGACGGCGCCCGTCGTCAGGCCGCACACGGTCACCGACAGCAGCGCGTGCCCGTGGCGGTGGGCCAGGTATGACGCGCCCATGCCCAGTGCAGCGAGGGCGCCGGCGACCGCAAGCCACAGCAGCCGCGGCGGCTCCGGGACGTCCAGCCACCGGGCCAGCACCCCGGAGGCCGACTGGTTGGCCGGCCAGGCCGTCTCGCCGATCCGCGTGGAGTGCACGATCACGCCGGTCCAGTAGTCCTTGGAGTCGGAGAAGATCACCACGAACCCGACGGCCACGGTCGCCAGCAGTGTGGTGGCCGCGACGACGGCCGCGCGCCACTGCCGGGTGATCAGCAGTTGCACGAGGAACAGCCCCGGCGTCAGCTTGATCCCGGTGGCGACGCCTACGCCGAACCCGCGCAGGCGGCTGCCTTCCGGCCGCCCGAGGTCCCAGATCACCAGCAGCATCAGCATCAGGTTGACCTGCCCGAGCCACACGGTGGTGCGGACCGGCTCGAGCGCGCTGAAGATCACCGTGAGCAGGGCGCTGACGATGTATAGGTGCCGGCCGGTCCGATAGCCGAGCTGTCGCCAGCACAGCAGCACCACCAGATAGAGGGTGACGAAGTTGGCGAGGTAGCCGAGCAGGCCGGCCATGTCGGCGCTGACCAGGTTCAGCGGCGCGAACAGCACCGCCGAGAACGGCGGATAGGTGAACCACATGCCGCCGTACAGGGCGTGGTCGTAGAGGCCCGCGGAGCTGAGGACGGTGGCACCGCCGCTGCGGTACACCAGCAGGTCGAGGCCGTTGCTGAACAGGCCCCACAGCGGGTGACCGAGCGGGACCGCCCGGTCGTGCGCGACGACCACCGCCACGGCGAGGGCGGCCAGCGCGCCGGCGAAGAACGGGGAGGACGGCAGCGAGCGCCCCTCCGCCGTGGCTGGACAGGTGTCCGGCGCGGGGCCGGGAGCACGGACGGGAGGGGGCAGCAGGCTCATCCCTGGGCGCCTCCTGGGTAGGCGGGTACCGCGTCGACGTCGACGATGTCCTTGCCCAGCGGCATCAACGAGATCGGCACCATCTTCAGGTTCGCGACAGCGAGCGGGATGCCGATGATCGTGATGGCCATCGCGATCGCGCTGACCACGTGTCCGATGGCGAGCCAGATGCCGGCCAGTACCAGCCAGATCACGTTGCCGATCAGTGAGCCCATCCCGGAGGTGGGTTTGTTGACGACCGTCTTGCCGAACGGCCACAGCGCGTACACGCCGATCCGGAACGCCGCGATGCCGAACGGGATGGTGATGATGAGGATGCACATGATGACGCCGGCCAGGAAGTAGCCGAGCGCCAGCCAGAGGCCGCCGAAGATCAGCCAGATGATGTTCAGGACGATTCTCATTGTTGCGCCCCTCCCCGGACGCGACGCCCGGACCTCAGTGCGAAGACGATTGCCAGCAGGAAGCCGACGGGGCAGGCGCCTGCCAGCAGGTACAGGGCGAGCGGGGGTTCATGCCCGAGCGCGAAGACCACGAAGGCCGCGATGATCGCGAGCACGCCGACGGAGAAGCAGACGAGCGCGACACGCAAGAGCGCGGTGCCGCGGGGGGACTGTTGACTTGCCACCGTCCAACGGTATCGCCTCAAACCGTGGGCCGGTCCGGCGGCGCGCGGGGGTAGACTGCGGTCGTCGCGTCCCGCATCCGTGGGGCGCGTTCCTTTATATGTGGATGAGCAGGTGAACGCAGTGCCTACCGGCAAGGTGAAGTGGTACGACGCGGAAAAGGGCTTCGGCTTCCTTTCCCAGGAGTCGGGCGAGGACGTCTACGTCCGGTCCGCCGCGCTGCCCGCGGGTGTCGAGGCACTGAAGCCGGGCCAGCGTGTGGAGTTCGGGATGGCCGCCGGCCGTCGTGGCCCGCAGGCCCTGAGCGTGACCGTGCTCGAACCGACCCCGACCATCCGGCAGGGCGGCGGCGCCCGCAAGGACGACGCCGCCCGTAAGCACACCCCCGACGAGCTGCACGGGATGGTCGAGGACATGATCACCCTGCTCGAGGCCAAGGTGCAGCCGGACCTGCGCCGGGGCAAGTACCCCGACCGCAAGACCGCGCAGCGGATCTCCGAGGTCGTGCGCGCCGTCGCCCGGGAGCTCGACAGCTAGGTCGGGTCTCAGTAGGTCTGGATCGCCCACACCGGTGCGAGGCCGCCATCGGCGGGCAGTTGGATGATCACGCCGAGGAGCTGCTCGTTCTTGCCGGACGGCACCGTCACGGCGGACGCCTCGCCCGGCGTGTAGTCGCGGTACCCGTTGAACACCTCGCCGGTCTCGGGGTTGCCGATCTGCACGTTCAGCCGCCAGTCGGAGCTCGACACGTCCTTGGGCAGCGACAACTGCAGCGGCTGGCCCGCCGGAACGCTCAGGTTCGCGATCTCGAGCCCCGCGCACGCGAGGTCGGCGTCGCACACACCGGCGTGTGCGTCGACGGTCTTGTAGTGCGCGTACGCGGTGACCGTCGGCAGGGTCTCCGGGGCGTTCTGGACGAGCACGGTGACCACGGCGGCGAGGCCGCCGGCGGCCACCAGCGCGACCACCGAGAGGGCCGCAATGGTCTTCTTCGTCCGGGCTTGCAGAGTCATTGGGTTCCGTTTCTAGTTGGGCGTCAGTCGGCGGTCGAGATCGGCTTGGTGATCTCCTGGTTTGCCACGTCGGGGCGTTTGCCGCCGAGCCCGGGGAGCAGTGACGACCCCCGGTTGCTGAGGACGGTCTGCACGAGACCGAAGGTGAGCAGCACCGACACCACCGAGAACCCGATCCAGTACTGCGTCGGCAGCAGCACTCCGAGCGCGCCGCCGATCACCCAGCTCAGCTGCAGCACCGTCTCGGAGCGGCCGAAGCCGGACGCGATGGATTCCTCGGGCAGGTCGTCCTGTAGCGAGGCGTCCAGCGAGACCTTCGCCAGGGCGCTCGCGCCGGACGCAACGAGGGCGGCCAGTGCCGCGGTGAGGAGGCTGTCGGTGAGGGCGACGAGGATCGCGACCGCCGTCACGGCGGCGGTGCACCGGAGCACCACCACGGTGGGTCGGCCGAGCTTGATCCGGGCGCCAGCCGCGTTGCCCGCGAAGTTTCCGATGCCGGCGGCGGCACCGACCAGGCCGAGCATCGCGGCCTGCTCCAGGGGCTCGTGCCCGGTCCGGGACTTGGCGACGAACGCGATGTAGAGGGTGAGGAAGCCGGTCATCACGCGGATGGTGCTGTTGCCCCACAGCCCCGTGATGACGGTGCGGCCCAGCGGTTGTCGCCGCTTGCTGGCCTTGACCGTCTCCTTGCGGTCCGCCGCGATCACCTCGGTGTGGGCGTCGTTGCCGTGGTAGGTCAGGGTCGCGGGCACCTCGCCCTCGGTGACCTCCACCCACGCCGGGATGCGCATGCTCAGGTAGGCGCCCAGGGTGGTGAGGAGCGCGGCGAACCAGAGCACCCCGGTGGAGCCGGTCGCGAAGGCGATGATTCCGGCCACCGCGCCCGCACCGATGGTGCCGCCGATCAGGCCGAACACGGTCAGTCGCGAGTTGACCCGCACCAGGTCGATCTCCGGTGGCAGCACCCGCGGCGTCACCGCGCTCTTGAGCACCGAGAACGACTTGCTCAGCACCATCATGCCCAGTGCGGCCGGGTACAGCGCCCAGCTGTCGAAGTTGAAGACCAGCAGCACCGCCAGCACCGTCCGCAGGGCGAACGACGACGCCAGTGCGAGCCGGCGGCCGTGCTGCAACCGGTCCAGCATCGGACCGATCAGCGGCGCGATCACCGCGAACGGCGCGATGGTGATCAGCAGGTACAGCGCGACCTTGGTCTTGTCCTCGCCCGTCGCCGCGGAGAAGAACAGCGTGTTGGCCAGGGCGACGGCGATCGCGGCGTCGGTGGCGAAGTTCGCCATCACCGCGTAGGTGAGGGCGGTGAGGCCGGACTTGTCGGCGCCGTCGGCCTTGGCGGCGCGGTGGAAGGTGGCGATGCCCTTGTTGGTCAGCTCGCGACTGCGCATCGCGGCGACCCGGGTGACGGTGAGCTTGCGGGGGATCGGCGGGGGCTTCGGCGCGCCGGGGCCGGGCTGCCGGATCTCCTCGGTGGGTCCGCTGTCGACCGGGTGCAACGGCGGCAGGGGCTGCCGACGCCCGCCCACCCGCCGCGTGGTCGGCGGATAGTTCGCGAATCCGGGGTGGTTCTCGTGCCGTGGGTGGTCGCCGGTCGACCGACCCCGGTCGGGGTCGTGGGGCTCGCGGGGTCCGGTCACTCCCCAATTCTGTCCTAGATCACCGACAGTGGGCCACGCACCCTAGGGCTCCGCGCGTCACGGCACGAACCGCACCTCGAACAGGTGTGGGTAGTACTTGCCGGTGATCAGGAATCGGTCGGTCCCGGGTACCTGCGCGATCCCGTTGAGGACGTCCACGGACCGTCGTTCGTCATGGGTGAGCAGGCCCGACGCGTCGACCACCGCGGTGACGTCGCCGGTGCCCGGATCGATCCGGAGGATGACGTCGGACTGCCAGACGTTGGCGTAGACGCTCCCGTCGCTTGCGCATTCGAGTTCGTTCAGCTGGGACTGCGGCTTGCCGTCGAGGGTGACGACCACCGTGCCGAGCCGGTCGAAGGTGGCCGGGTCGCGGAACGTGAGTGTGTCGGAGCCGTCGCTCGTCACCAGGCGACCGTCCTGCGCGCACACCCCCCAGCCCTCCCCCTCGTAGTTCACCCGACGGAGCTCGGTGAGCGTGTCCCGGTCGTACGCGACCGCCACGCCGTCGCGCCAGGTGAGTTGCCATACGGTGTCGCCCGCGACCGTGATGCCCTCGCCGAACAGCGGGTCCGCCAGCGGCACCCGGACCCGCTCCGTGCCGGTGCCGAGGTCCCGCGCGCTCAGGTACGACCGGCCGCTGAGCCCGGTGCCCTCGAGCAGTTCGCCGTCGGAGATCTCGAGTCCCTGGGTGAAGGCGGTGGGGTCGTGCGGTCGAGTGTCGAGCACCTCGACGCGGAGCCGTTCGACGGCCGGGGACGTGGTCGACGAGGCATCCGGCGCACAGCCGGAGAGGGCCAGGACGGTCGCCGCAACGGCAGTCGTGAGGAGTGGGCGCCAGGTCATTACGACAGCATGACAGCCCGTCCTGCCACGGATTTGCTGCGATACGGCAAAATGGACCGCGTGAGTCCCCAGCCTGCCTCCGAGCTTGCCCCCGTGCGCCCCGTTCTGGCCGATGCGGTCGACCTGGCGCGTCAGGCGTTGGTCGACCTCGGCGAGGGTGAGGTCGGGGAACATCTCGGCGTCACGTTCGAGGACGAGAGCGCCGCCACCCACCGGTTCACGGCCCAGCTGCCGGGGTATCGAGGCTGGCAGTGGGCGGTGGTCCTGGCCGCCGCGCCGGACTCCGACCACGTCACCGTGAGCGAGTTGGTCCTGCTCCCCGGCCCGGACGCGCTGACCGCTCCGGACTGGCTGCCGTGGGACGAGCGCGTCCGCGCAGGCGATCTCACGCCCGGCGGGCTGCTGCCGCCGCGGGCGGGAGACCCCCGGCTGGTGCCGGGTTACGTGGCGACGGGCGACCCGGTCGTCGACGACCTGGCCTTCGAGGTCGGTCTCGGCCGCAAGCAGGTGATGAGCCTGGAGGGTCGGCTCGACGCGGCCGAGCGTTGGCGCGAAGGCGAGTACGGGCCGGACACCGAGATGGCCAAGGCCGCGCCGTCCACCTGTGAGCTGTGCGGCTTCTACCTCCCGCTGGCCGGGTCGCTGCGGGTGGCGTTCGGGGTGTGCGGCAACGAGATGGCGGCCGACGGTCGGGTGGTCTACGCCGAGTACGGCTGCGGCGCGCACTCTGACACCGAGTTGCCCACCGGCGCCGGCAGCCCGCAGTTCGACGCCTACGACGACGGTGCCGTGGAGATCGTCGCGAATCCCGTGCCCGCACCGGTGGACACCGCCGAGGGCTCCGATAACGCCGAAGCCTCCGAGAAGGCCGCGAACACCGAAGAAGAAGACGCGGCATCGACGAACTGACGGTGGCCGACCCCCTCGGTGCGAACGCGCTGAGGGAGTCCACGCTGTTGGCGTGGACCTCCTCGCCGACCAGGCTCCGCGAGGACGCGACCACCGAGGCCGACCTGGTCCATGCGGGGTACCGCGACCGGCTGCTGACCGAACTCGCGCAGAACGCCGCCGACGCCGCGGCCCGGGCCGGGGTGCCCGGTCGGCTGCGGGTCAAGCTCGACGGCATGATGCTGCGGGTCGCGAATGTCGGCACCGCACTGGATCCGACGGGCCTGCAGGCGCTCTCGGCGTTGCGTGTGTCGGGCAAGACCGACCCTGCCGCCGGCGTCGGCCGGTTCGGCGTCGGCTTCACCGCGGTCCTCGCCGTGAGCGAGGAGATCGAGCTGCGCTCGACCACCGGGTCGGTGCTGTTCTCCGCCGCCCGCACCCGCGCCGAACTGGCCGTGGCGGGTCTCGAGGCGCCGGCCGCCGGCGTGCCGGTGCTGCGCCTGCCGTGGCCGACCGCGGCCGAGCCGGCAGACGGCTACGACACCGAGGTGGTGCTGGCGCTGCGCCGTGGCGTCGACGGCGCCGCGCTGGTGAAGCGGCTGGCCGGCGAGGCCGCCGATCTGCTGCTGGAACTGCCTGCGCTGCAGTCGATTCAGGTGGACGGGCACGAGTTTGCGCGCGCCGAGCGCGTCCTCGACGGCGGGCTGGTCGAGGTGACCGTCGGCGAGCGCTGCTGGTGGCAGTTCGAAACCGCGGCCGCGCGCTGGCTGGTGCCGGTCACCGGCGGTCGCGTCCGCCCGGTCGGCGAGGACGTGCTGCGCGCCCCGACCCGCTCCGACGAGGAGCTGTCGCTGCCCGCGATCCTGATCGCCCAGACCGCGCTGCAGCCGGACCGGCGCCGGCTGATGCCCGGCGCCACACTCGCGCACCTGGCCAACGGTTATGCGGATTTCGTTGCGGCGCTTCCCGTTTCGCAACGGCTGGCGATGGTCCCGGTGCCCGGTTTCGCGCGCGGCGAGGTGGACGCGATGTTGCGCGAGTCGGTGCTGCGTGAGCTCACCACCAGTCCGTGGCTGCCCGGCGTCGCGGGGGACCAGCTGACGCCGACGTCCGCGACGGTGCTGCCCGGGCTGAGCGCGGAGCTGGCCGAGTTGCTCGGCGACGCCGTCCCCGGACTGGTCGTCCCGGAACTGTCCGCCGCCGCCGGCGCGCCGGCACTGTCCGCGGTGGGCGCGCACCGGATCGGGCTGGCTCGGCTGGCCGAACTGCTCTCCGGGCTGCACCGCGAACCCGACTGGTGGGGAAGGCTGTACGCGGCGCTCGATCCTCTCGTCGTGGACACCGTCGCCGTCGAGGAGCTGGCGGCGATCCCCGTGCCGCTCGCCGACGGGCGCACGGTGACGGGCCCGCGGACCGTCGTCCTCGGCCACGACCTCGGGTCCGACCTGGGAGGCGTCGACTGGATCCGGCTGGTGCACCCGGCCGCCGCCGATCCGCTGCTGGCCAGGCTGGGGGCTGGCTCGGCGGGCGTGTTCGAGATCCTGGCCGATCCGGCGCTGCGTGCGGAGATCGAGGACACGGACTTCGACGACGTACCGGTGGCTACGGAACTCGCGGACACGGTGCTGTCGCTGGCGGCGGCCGCGGCCGGCCGCGGCGAGCTGCCTGGGTGGCTCGGGCAGTTGCTGCTGCCGGACTCGGACGGCGACCTGCGCGGTGCGGACGAGATGCTGCTGCCCGGCGCCCCGCTGGCCGCCGTGCTCGCCGGGGACGCACCGTTCGGGGTGGTCGCCGCGGACCTGGTGGAGCGCCACGGCGCGGACGCGCTGCGGGCGGTCGGTGTCGGCTGGGGATTCTCGGTGCTGCGCACGGAGTTGCCGACCGGACCCGAACAGGACCTCGACGACGAGGGGTCGTGGTGGGCCACGCTCCCCGAGGACCCGGAGGAGCTGGTCGCGGTGCGCGACCTGGACCTGGTGGACGAGGCGGCGTGGCCCGCCGCACTGAGCCTGCTGGCCGCGGAGCCGGACACCCGGGAACTGCTGGCGGACCGGGACGGGTACACGGCCTGGTGGCTGCGCCGTCACGCCCGGGTCGGGGGCGTGAGGCTCGGCTCGCTGCGCGCGCCCGACGACCGCACCTACGGGGGCCTGCTGGACGTGCTCGACCACCCGGACGTCGCCGCGCTCACCGGTGCGCTGGCCGCAGACCGGGTGGACTCGGTGGCGACGGCCGAACTGCTGATCGACCGGCTGGCCGACCCGGAGCGGGCGCCCGGCCCGGCCGTGGTGGTGCGGGCGCACCGGCTGCTTGCCGCGGCGACCGCCTCCGGGGCCCTGGACCTGGATGAACTCTCGCCGCCCGAGCGGGTCCGGGCAATGTCCGGCGCAGCCGTCGATCCGGCCGCGGCGGTGGTGCTGGACCGGCCCTGGTTCGCGGCCGCGATCCCCGCCGACCGGCTGGTGGTCGGCGACCTCGCCGGCGCCGCCGCGCTGGCCGAACTGCTGGACCTACCGCTCGCCTCCGAGGCGGTGCACGCCGAGGTGCTCGGCACGGGCCGCGTCAGCACCTGGGACCGGGAGCCCGGCGCCGTGCTGGCGCACGTGGCCTCCGGTCGGGAGCTGCCCGAGGGCACGGTGGTGGTGCACGAGGGTCTCACCGTCCGGCTCAGCGGTGCGGTCGAGGCTGACGTCGCGGTGCCGCAGTGGGTCGACGAGCAGGGCACCGCGCACTGGGACAGCAGGCAGTAGCGGCGGCGGTTGCCTTTCGGGCGGAGTCCGGCAGCTGCCGACCGGGTCGGATCAGCAGTAGTGCTGCTCCGCGGTGACGACGTACGCCTCGGCGACCTGTCCCGGGGAGAGTGGGGTGAACTTCGAGTACGCCTGGCCGACGGCGTCGAACTCGCGCAGCAGCTCGGCGCGGGAGGCGCCCTCGGCGCGCGCCCGGCACAGGCCCCGGGCGTAGAGGATCTCCTGCGCGTCCATGCCTGCCGGTGGGATCCCGGCTGCGCGCAGGGCGCCGAGGTAACGCTGCCCCTTGTCTCCGGACTCGGCGACCACCTGCTCCGGTGACCGGGCGTCGAGCGGGTCTGCCACGGCCGCAACGGGTTCCGGAGCGGCCTGCTCGGGGGCAGGGACCTCGGCCGGCGGCACCTGGGGAGCCTCGGTGCCGGCCGGAACAGGCGCGGCGACCGGCGCCGGCTCGACTGCAGGCGCCTGTGTCGCCGAGCTGACCTGGCTGCTTGTACCGGGCGCCGCGGCGCTGCTGCTGGTGATGTCGCCGGTGCCGGTCGACTCCCCGCCGCACGCCGTGATGGCACAGCACGCAACCACGGCTGCGGACACGGAGATCGTTCGCCAAAGTGTCATGGCGCGAAGTGTGGCACAGCTCCCGCGTGTCCCGGGGGCATCGTTGCCTATCGAAACTAGTATTCCCAAATATCCCTTTTGGTGACTATGTCTGTGGCATCTATTCACAGTTATCACCCAATGTGATGCGGGCACAAGCACTCTGATCGGCTCGGTCGATTCTGAGGCCGGGCTGGACCATTTCAGGAGGACCTATGGCCAACCGAACACTCAGTCGCCGACATCGTTGGTCCCGACGCGCGGTCGTCGGCCTCGCGCTGGGAGCAACCGCGGTGATGACCGCGCCGACCGCGGCGGCCACGACGCTCGACAACATCCCCGGCGCCGAGCACTGCGACACCGAGGGTGACCCGCAGGGCGCCTGTGTCGGCGTCGCCATCAACGGCGGAACCTTCGACAACAACGGATTCCAGCTGCCCGTCAAGGAGGGCGACATGGTGCTCAGCGTCGGCTTCCCGGCCGACGGCTCCACCTTCACGAGCACCGACACCGAGAACTTCGGCGTCTACGCCAAGCCCATGACGGTGCCGGGAGGCGTACTGGGTGTGGACCTGCCGTTCGACAACCTCTTCGGCCTCGCCGCGGTGACCGCAGAGGTCCAGGCGGTCGCGGTGCCGGTCATGCACGACGAGATCTTCGACTTCAACATCGACATGCCGGTCCGGATGAAGCTCAACAACGCATTCCTCGGCGACAACTGCTACCTCGGATCCGCCGAGAGCCCGGTGACATTCGAGCTCCGTGGCGTGCGAGGTGGGGCCCTCGACCCCGTGTACAACGTGGTGGGCGGGCCGGACTACCCGGAGGGCACGCTGCAGGTCACCAACGTGCACACGGCGGCGAAGGACTTCGCGCTACCCGGCGCCACCGGGTGCGGGCCGTTCGGTGCGCTCAACCCGATCGTGAACTGGCGTGCCAAGACGCCGGCGACCACGGGCACCTCGCTGGCGGTGCAGGCGACCGCCTACATGTACGCGCCGGGCGACCTCGTCGCGACGCCGTCGCCGGAGGAGCCGGGCGGCTCTGGCAGTGCCGGCAGTTCGGGGAGTTCGGGCAGCTCGGGCAGCTGACGCCCGGTTCGGTCGGTGTTCGTGGCGGCGACGATGATCGTGGCATGAACATCGACCGGAACGTGCTCGACTGGATGCTGGAGGTGCGGACGCCCTGGCTCACCGACGTCGTCACGGTGATCACCAATCTCGGCGGCACCGCCGCCTCCTGGGCCATCGCCGCCGGGATCTCGATTGCGCTGGTCGTGCGCCGGCACCGGGTCGAGGCGGTCATGGTGGCCGGGGCGATGCTCACCGGGCTGTTCGTGATGTCCGGGCTCAAGCTGGTGTTCGGGCGGGCCAGGCCTCCGTTCCCGGAGCGGCTGGTCGACGAGGCGACGCATTCGTTCCCCTCCGGGCACGCGATGATGTCCGCGATCCTGGTCTGCGTGGTCGCCGCGGTGATCGTGCGGCTGGCCGCGCCCCGGTGGCGCGCGCCGTGGGTGTTCGCACTGCTCGCGTGCTGGACGCTGCTGATCGGGCTCTCGCGCGTGTACCTGGGCGCGCACTGGCTCACCGACGTCCTCGCGGGCTGGCTCTTCGGGGCGGCCTGGGCAGCCCTGTGGATCTGGGGTGCTGTCTGGTTCGAGCGAAAACGGCAACAGGTGGGCCAGACTTCTCTATCCTGACCAACTTGGACGCGTGTCCAGCAGGATTGAGGGAAAGGGCCCCCCACATGGAGCCAGGATCCACAGCCGTCGAGTCTGGTGTGTCGCCACGTCGGACGCATCTGATCCGGACGGCCCTGGCCGTATTGGTCATCGCGCCGCTGGCGCTGATGGGCTTCTACATGTGGGCGCTGTGGGATCCGGGCGACACCGTTTCCCAGATGCCGGTCGCCATCGTGAACAGCGACGCGGGCGCGGACCTGGACGGCACCCGCCTGGACGCGGGCACCGAGGTGGCGACGGCGCTGCTCGACGGCGGCGACGTGAACTGGCAGGAGGTCACCCTCGACGAGGCCAAAGCGGGGGTCGAGGACGGCCGCTACTACTTCTCCGTGGTGATCCCGGAGGACTTCAGCAAGAACATCGCCAGCGCGGCCAGCGGTAACGGCAGCAAGGCGACGCTCGACGTGGTCTACAACGACCACAACAGCCTGGTGGCCGGCCCGGTCGGGGAGAGCGTCATGGCGCAGGTGCGCTCGGCGGTCTCGGAGAGCATCGGCGAGCAGTCCGTCGACCAGGTTCTCGTCGGACTCGGCGACGTCGGCAAGGGTCTCGACGAGGCGGCCGCCGGTGCGCGTCAGCTCTCGGACGGCACGGGCGAGGCCCTGGACGGCGTCACCCAGCTCTCCGACGGCAGCGTCGAGCTCTCCTCGGGCCTGCACGAGGCCTACGCGGGCAGCGGCGAGCTGGCCTCCGGCACCGGCCAGTTGGCCGCCGGCGCAGACGAGGCCAAGGCGGGGTCCGGCGAACTCGCCGCCGGCCTGTCTCAGCTGGAGGACGGCACCGACCAGCTCGGCGCCGGGGCGACGCAGATCAGCGAGGTCATCGACACGGTGGTCACCCCGCTGCTCGAGGCCGCGGTTGCCGCGGGCCTGCCCACCGGCGCGGAGGACATCGCCGGTCAGCTGCAGCAGCTGCGCGACGGTGCCCGGCAGCTGGCCCACGAGCTGTCCGACCCGACCGCCGAGTACCGCGGCGGTATCGCCTCGGCGGCCTCCGGCGCGGCGGAACTGAACTCGGGCCTCGGTGAACTGGCGGCGGGCGCGCACGAGCTCGACGCCGGCGCCAACGAACTCAACACCGGTCTCGGCCAGCTCGACGCGGGCGGTACCGAGCTCAGCGCCGGTCTCGGTCAGCTCAAGGACGGCGTCGGCCAGCTCGACGCCGGCAGCAACGAACTGGCGACCGGTCTGGCGGACGGCGCCAAGCAGGTCCCGCACTTCACGGAGGCGGAGCGGGAGTCCACGGCCGGCCTGCTCTCGTCGCCGGTGGCGGTCAGCGAGCGCAACCTGAACGTGGCGGCGGGCTTCGGTCCCGGCGCCGTGCCCGTGGTGATGTCGGTGCTGCTGTTCCTCTGCGGGATCCTGACGTGGTTCGTGCTGCGGCCGCGAGGCGGTCGACGGGACGACGAGGACCCGGACGAGGGCGTGGTGCGGGGCGGACTGCGCCGGTACCGCGCGCCCGCCGCGATCACCCTCGTCGCGGCCCTGGTGCTCTCGGTGGTCACGTTGACGGTCGCGAAGGCGGACCCGCCGAGCGTGCTGGCGATGGTGGCCGTGATGATCCTGATCGGTGCGGCCGGGGTCGCGCTGGGCCGGGTGTTCACCGTGGTGTTCGGGGCGGTCAACGGCACGTTCATCGCGCTGGGCGCCTTGATGATCCAGATCTTCGCGTTCGGAGGCGTGTACCCGATCGAGCAGATGCCCGCCCCGATCCGCCTGCTGCACGACCTGATGCCGCTGACCTACGCACGCAACGCCCTGCGGATGGTCCTCATCGGGTACGACGGCCCTCGGTTCTGGATGTCGATCGCGGTACTGGCCGGAATCGTGGTGGCCTCCGTCGCGGTGACCGTCTGGTGGCGTCGCCGTCAGCGGGCGGCCGAGGTCGCCCCTGCCGACGAGAACCACGGCGACGAGAACCACGGCGACGAGAATCCCGACGTCTACATCGGTGACACGGACGGGCGGGACGGCGACACCGAGGTGCTGCACCCGGTCCCGGTGCGCTGATCGCCGACCGGCCGGACCGGGAACTACACCTAGCCCAGGCCGCGCTGCGCGACTTTGCTGCCGCGCCGCGCGGCCGCGCGCTGGGCCAGGAACAACGTGAAACCGAGCACACCGACGGCGAGGCCCGCGTAGCAGATCGGCAGGGCCTCGCGCCACGGTTCGCCGGCGAGTAACACTGTCGCAGTTGCGACGAACCACGCGAGGACGCCGATCGCGACCACCGGCCGGGGGTCGGTGAGCCGTGTCGGGACGAGCGGATCGTTGCGTTTGGCGGTCACCGAAATAACGCTACCTGCCTGGTGGTGCCTTAACCTCCCAGGTGCGACGCGCATCTTCGGCGATTGAGACAGGGACGACATGGCTGGGACCTCGAGGCTCCTCGACAACTACTTCAAGATCACGGAACGCGGTTCCACGGTCAGCAACGAGGTCCGTGGCGGCCTCGTCACCTTCGTGGCGATGGCCTACATCGTGGTCCTCAATCCGCTGATCCTCGGCAGCTTCTCCGCCGACGACGCGGCAGCCAAGACGGACGTGCTCGGGAACATCCTGCCGATCTCGCAGGTCGCGGCGGTCACCGCCCTGGTGGCCGGCGTGATGAGCATCGCGTTCGGCATCATCGCGAACTATCCGTTCGGCATCGCGGCGGGCCTGGGCATCAACGCCCTGCTGGCCGTGACGATCGCCCCCCAGGTCACCTGGCCGGAGGCCATGGGCCTGGTGGTGATCGACGGCATCATCATTGTGGTGCTGGCGATCTCGGGCTTCCGGACCGCCGTGTTCAACGCGGTGCCCGACGAGCTCAAGTCCGCGATCGTCGCGGGCATCGGCATGTTCATCGCGTTCATCGGCTTCGTCGACGCCGGCTTCGTGCGCCGGATCCCCGACGAGGCGGGCACCTCGGTTCCGGTGGGCCTGGGCATCGGCGGCTCCATCTCCTCGTGGCCGACGGTCATATTTGCCTTCGGTGTGCTGCTGATGGGAATCCTGGTGGCGCGCAAGGTTCGGGGCGGCCTGCTCATCGGCATCGTGGTCACCACGGTGCTGGCCGCGATCATCGAGGCGATCTGGCAGGTCGGCCCTTCAAAGGGTGTGAACCCCAGCGGCTGGAACCTCAGCGTGCCCGCCATGCCCGACGTGCTCGCGCAGCTTCCGGACCTCAGCCTGGTCGGCGACGTCAACCTGTTCGGCGCCTTCACCCGGATCGGTGTCCTGGCCGCCAGCCTCCTGGTGTTCACCCTGGTGCTGGCCAACTTCTTCGACGCCATGGGCACGATGACCGGCCTCGGCAAGGAGGCCGGGCTCGCCGACGAGCACGGCAACCTGCCGGGTATCGGCAAGGCCTTCGTCGTGGAGGGCGCGGGCGCGATCGTGGGCGGCGGCGCGTCCGCGTCGTCCAACACGGTGTTCGTGGAGTCGGCGTCGGGGATCGCCGAGGGCGCCCGGACCGGCCTGGCCAACGTGGTCACCGGACTGCTGTTCCTCGCCGCGATGTTCCTGACCCCGCTGTACGAGGTGGTGCCGATCGAGGCCGCCGCGCCCGCGCTGGTGGTGGTCGGTGCGATGATGATCGGTCAGGTCCGCGACATCGACTTCAGCAAGTTCGAGGTGGCCCTGCCGGCGTTCCTCACGATCGTCGTCATGCCCTTCACGTACTCGATCGCGAACGGCATCGGTGTCGGATTCATCGCGTGGGTCGTGATCGGCGCCGCGAGCGGTCGGGCCAAGCAGATCCACCCGTTGTTGTGGATGGTTGCGGCCCTGTTCGTGGCCTATTTTGCGGTGGGCCCCATCACTGAGGCAATTACCTGAACCTGTGTCACAAGGTGCCGTATCCTCCGAAGGTGACCATGGATACTCGGGCCCTCGCCGGTGACTTGTCCCTGGCGGTCGTACGACTCGCCCGCCATCTGCGCGGTCGGCGCTCCGACTCCCAGGTTTCGTTGACTCAGCTCTCCGCGATGTCGAGCCTGTACGAGCACGGCCCGATGACACCCGGTGGACTGGCGGCACGGGAACGGGTGCAGCCGCCGTCGATGACGCGGGTGATCGCCTCTCTCGCCGAAGCCGGACTGGTCGTGCGGGCGCCGCACCCGACCGACGGCCGCCAGATCATCGTCTCGCTCACCGACGCGGGCCGCGCGCTGCTCGCCGACGAGACCAGCGCCCGGGAGAAGTGGATGACGGATCGACTGGCGGCGCTGGACCCGGAACAGCGGGACCTGCTCCGGCGGTCCGTCGACATCATCGGCGGCATGGTCAACACCATGGAGTAGCGCTCGGCCGGCGTGCGGCAAGATGGTCCGGGTGGTTCACGTTATCGACATCGACGACCCGGCCGATCCCAGGCTGGACGACTTCCGCGACCTCAACTCCTCGGACCGGCGTCCGGACCTGCCGGAGGGCAAGGGCCTGGTGATCGCCGAGGGGGTCCTTGTCGCGCAGCGGTTGCTCTCGTCGCGCTTCCCCCCGATCAGCCTGCTGGGGGTGGACCGGCGACTCGACGAGCTGTCCGCGGACCTCGAGGGTGTGGACGTGCCCTTCTACCGGACCTCGGCAGAGGTGATGGCGGAGGTGGTCGGCTTCCACCTCAACCGCGGCGTGCTCGCCGCCGCGCATCGTCCGCCCGAACTCGACCTCGACGAGGTGCTGGCCGGTGCCCGCACCGTCGCGGTGCTCGAGGGCGTCAACGACCACGAGAACATCGGGTCGATGTTCCGCAACGCCGCCGGCCTCGGCGTGGACGCGGTGCTGTTCGGGGATCGCTGCGCAGACCCGTTGTACCGGCGCTCGGTGCGGGTGTCGATGGGCCACGTGCTGCGGGTGCCGTTCGCCCGGGTCCCGGAATGGCCGAGGGGCCTTCAGAGGCTGCGGGACAAGGGTTTTCAGATCATTTCACTTACCCCGAATCCGGCGGCCGTGACGCTGGCGGAGGCCATGACCGGCGAGCGGGTGGCGCTGCTGCTCGGCGCCGAGGGGCCGGGCCTGTCCGAGTACGCGATGCGCAACACCGACGTCCGGGCCCGCATCCCGATGGCGCCCGGAACCGATTCGCTGAACGTGGCGACGGCGGCCGCGATGGCGTTCTACGAACGGGTGAGGACCCAGGGGTGACCGACCCCGTGGGATCCGGGACGCCGTGGGGGACGGGCCTGGTGGTCGCGGGCTTCGCGGCCCTGGTCGCCGTCGTCGCGGTGATCGCGTGCGGCGCGGCGATGATCGAGGTGCACCCGCTGCTGGCAGTGGTGGTCAACCTGGTGGTCGCCGCGGGGGTGGCGCCGACCCTGTGGCAGTGGCGCGCCACACCGGTGTGGCGGTGGCTGGTGTACGGCACGGTGGCCGGCGTGGCGGCTGGCTGGCTGGCGTTAGCGCTCGGCGCCCGCTGAGTCGCGGCGGCCGAACCAGCGCCGCAGTCCTCGGGACAGTGGCCCGGGCCCGGCGGCGCGGGTGCCGGCCAGCGCGACGGGCGGTTCCTCGCCGTCCCGGTAGACGGCGAACCCGCACAGCCCGACGGTGGCCGGATCGAGTTCGCCGTCGCGGACCGGCGGGGTGTACCGGTAGCCGAGCCACTCCGCGTTGGCCGCCTCTGCGAACTCGCTGGGGTGGAACGGGAGTGACTGCGGGTCGGGGAACACCCCCGGCGGGAACGGCAGCGGGTGCTCGCCCGCCCAGAACGGCCGCTCCCAGAGCAGTGGCAGGCCGAGGTTCTCGTGGATCTCGACCGGGGTGGCGCTGAACGAGCGCCGCAGCTCCCCGCGTTCCCAGTAGGCGAACGAGCCCCACGCGGCGCCGGGGTCGGTGCACACCAGGTAGGTCTGCTCGGAAGCCAGTGGCCGAGTCCAGGATTCGTCGATCGTGGAAGGTTTGCGGAGGTTGAGGTTGGTGCCGCACACCACGGTCAGGCCGGGATAGCTGCCCACGTACACCTCGCCCGGTGCCACGCCGGTCGAGTCGGCCAGCGTGCCGGATCCGAGCGGGAAGACGTTCATCTCGGGAAACAGCTCGCCGACCAGGGCGCGGGCCGCCTCCGCATCGGGCTCCGGGTTCTCGCGTAGCACGTTTGCCGGGTCTGGGGCGTCGACGTACCAGATGGTTGATGCTTTCGCCCCCACGTCCGGTACCTGCCTTTCAGTCCCTTTCCTAGCAGGGTACGACCTCGGTGCGGATAAGCGCGGTGGCGCACCGGGGCGCGCAGCATCTTCCCGGCCGGTCAGCCGACGAGAGCCGGTTCCGCGAGAAAATCGTCGAGGTATGCCCAGGTGGTGGCGGCTGCGTCGGGTCCCGCGATCAGCCCGAGGTGACTTCCGGTGGTGGTCTCGAAGCGGACGCTCGGCGCGCCGGTCGCCGCGGTGGTGATCGCCCGTGCCGAGGCGGCCGGTGCGATGACGTCGGTGGTCCTGCCGACCGCGAGCACCGGGACGGACACCCCCGACAGCCCGACGGCGCGCCCACCGATCCGCAATTCGCCTGTGGCCAAGGCATTTCCGAGGATCAGCTGCGTACGGGGTGTGTCCGCGGCCGAGCGGGTGCGCGGCCGGCGACTGTCCGGGGCGGAGGTCGTAGCAGTTGGCGGGCACCGTGAGAAGCGGGGTGTGGACCCGGGACTGTCAGCCGCGGCCGCTGCTCCTGATTCCGAGCAGTACGTCGTCCCAGGACGGCAGCGCCGGTCGGCCCTTCTTGTCCCGTCCGCTCTGGTGCTGCGGCGCCACCTTGGGCAGCGGTTCCGGCGCCGAGGTCTCGGCGGCGGGTGCGCTCGGTTCGTCGCCGAGGGGCTGGTCGTCGGCCGGTTCGGCCGCGGGGCCGATGTCGGCGCCGGCTTCGGCCTCGTCGAAGTCGTCCGGGTCGTCGAATGCGTCGAACGAGTCGAACTCGTCGTCGCGGGCGATCTCGGTCACCGGCGCCAGGCCGCGCAGCGGCCGCCCGAAGTCGGGGTCGAGCAGGTCGGTCGCGGCCGCGTCCAGGGCGACGACCGTGCCGCCGTGTGCGTCGTACTGGAAGTGCCAGTGCGCGGCATTGGTGGTGCGTCCGGCCTGCCACTGCAGCTGGGCGACCCAGTGTCCGTCCTCGCCTCGCCAGGCGTCCCAGTCCGCGTCCTCGAGGTTGTGGCCGCGGGCGCGGAAGGCCAGCGAGACGATTTCCTCGAGCGTCTGCAGAGCCGGACCGTTCTCGCGGACGGGGTGACCGCCCTGTGCCTTCTGGGCGGCCAGTGCACGTTCGAGGAGGACCGGGTGGGCGAAGCGCTCGACCTTCTTCATGGAGACGCCGGCCTCGGCGGCCACCTGCTCGATGGTCGCGCCCGCGCGGATCCGAGCCTGGATGTCCTTGGGGCGCAGCTGGCTCTCGGTCTCGATCTCTATCTGTCCGAACCGCGCGATGTCGCCGCGCGCGGCCGCACGCAGCTTGTCGTCGGCGGGGAGGCGGAAGCGTTCGCCGCTCTCGGTGTCGGCGCACACGACATGCGTGCCCCCGGGCTCGAGTCCGATCACTCGAAGCTCTCGCACCATGACCTCCTCATCGCACCACTCGCGATACTCCGCGGAGGGACTGTAACCGACCCGTGATCGGTGGGACGGGATGACACGCCACATCCGGCGGTGGTCTTTGATTTACGGCGCGCTACTCTCTCTGGTTCCCAACTCGCACCCGGTCCGCGAGAATGGATCCGACGGGCATTTCGGGCGGGGCGACAGCGGTCGAGGCGAACTGAGGAGGATCGTCGAGATGTCGGATCGAGGCAGCATTGACAGGGTCGACCGGGCACACTTGAGGCGGGCGATCGAGCTGGCGGTCGAGACGGGCGATGCCGGGAACCGCCCCTTCGGCGCGGTGGTCGTGGGCGCGGACGGCACGGTGGTGGCCGAGGGCGCCAATTCCGTGACCACGTCGGGCGACGTCACCGAGCACGCCGAACTCGACGCCGTCACCACCGCATGCGGCGAGGGCAATGCCGGCCAACTCGTCGGGGCCACGGTCTACGCGAGCGGAGAGCCCTGTCCGATGTGTGCGGCGGCCATGGTGTGGGCGGGGGTGCGCCGGGTGGTGTTCGGTGCCGCGGCCGCACAGTTCGGCGGAATCCTCAGCGGCGGACCGCGGTTCACGCTGGGCTGCGCGGAGGTGATCGCGTCGGCGAACGAGGGGACGGTGGTCAGCGGGCCGCATCTCGGGGACGAGGCGCTCGCGCCCTTCCGTCGGTTCGTGGCGGAGAACCAGACGTTGCCTGCGGAGGCGGTGGGGGAGCCCTGACAGAATCTCCCCATGTCGAATCGAAACAACATCTCGTCCGGCTCCGACTGGGAGTCGAAGATCGGTTACTCGCGGGCCGTCCGCATCGGCCAGCAGGTGTCGGTGTCCGGAACCACCGCGTCGGGCCCCGACGGCCCCGTCGGCGGCGACAGCCTCGCCGAGCAGACCCGTGAGGCCGTCAGCCGGGTCGTCGCGGCCCTCGCCGAGGCGGGCGCGAAGCCCGAGGACGTGATCCGCACCCGGATCTACCTCACCGACATGAGCCGGTGGGAGGAGGCCGGGCTCGCGCACGGTGAGGTCTTCGGCGACATCCGTCCCGCGACGACGATCCTCGAGGTCAGCGCGCTCATCGACCCCGCGCTGTTGGTCGAGATCGAGGCCGACGCCCTGATCGTCGAGTAGCACCGCCTCGGCAGCGAGTCAGCCCCCGGCATCACGTGCSGGGGGCTGACCTGTCTGAGTCGCCCCGCGTTGTGCCGGCCGTCACATGGGTTGACTTCGAGTGTGGAATCTCATTAACTTTAGCCTGTCCTAATGTAGGGCAGGCTAAACATATGTGCGGTTGGTCCTCCGGGATCGGACGCAGACCGAAGGGACAACTCTCGTGGCTACCTCCATGAAGCGGCACCTGGCCGCCGTCGGCGCCGTTGCCGGCCTCTCCGTGCTCGGCCTCGTCGCCAACCCGGCCATCGGCTCCGCCGCCGTCACCAGCGCCGCGACCGTCGCCGCCGACGAGGGTAAGGGCACCATCTCCATCACGATGACCGGCCTGAGCACCACCAAGGCGTTCGTCAAGTGCGAGGGCACCGTCTACCAGCCCGACGCCACCGTCCTCGACAAGACCACGAAGGTCGGCGAGAGCTTCCTCATCGAGGGCGAGAAGATGGTTGCCGGCCAGATCCTGGTCGACGCGTCGGGCACCGGCACCTCGAAGACCTTCGCGGACGGCGAGTACCAGGTCCGCACCAAGTGCAAGGAAGACGGCGACACCGACTACCAGGACCCGATCCCCGTGTCCAAGGTCACCGTGACCGGCGGTAAGGGCACCGCCCCCGCCGGCGGCTCCGCAGAAGACCCGCTGGGCGCCATCGCGGGCCTGATCAACGGCGTGCTGAGCACCTTCGGCAGCTGACACCCGCCCGAGACGAGAGCAGCCCCCGACCTCGAGGTCGGGGGCTGCTCTCGTGTGCAGTGGTCAGAGCTGGCCGACAACCCAGTCGATGCTCTTGGTCAGCTGCGTGATGTCCTCGGGGTCGATGGCCGGGAACATGCCGACGCGCAGCTGGTTGCGGCCCAGCTTGCGGTACGGCTCGGTGTCGACGATCCCGTTGGCGCGCAGGATCTTCGCGACCTCGGCGGCGTCCACCTTGTCGTCGAAGTCGATGGTGCCGACCACCTGCGACCGGTGCGCCGGATCCGCGACGAACGGCGTCGCGTACTCGCTGGCCTCGGCCCAGTTGTACAGGCGCGAGGAGGAGTCGGCGGTGCGCTTGGTGGTCCAGTCCAGGCCGCCGTTGCCGTTCATCCACTCGATCTGGTCGGCGAACATCAGCAGGGTGGCCAGGGCCGGGGTGTTGTAGGTCTGGTCCTTGGAGCTGTTGTCCACCGCGATGGGCAGCGACAGGAACTCGGGGGTCCAGCGGCCGGACGCCTTGATCTCGGCGACGCGCTCGAGCGCGGCCGGGCTCATCAGCGCCACCCAGAGGCCGCCATCGGCCGCGAAGCACTTCTGCGGCGCGAAGTAGTAGACGTCCGCGTCGGCCATGTTCACGGGCAGGCCGCCGGCGCCGGAGGTGGCGTCGATGGCGATGAGGGCGTTCTCCGAACCCGCGGGGCGGGAGACGGGGATCGCGACACCGGTCGAGGTCTCGTTGTGGGCCCAGCCGATGAGGTCGACGGACGGATCGGAGACCGGCACCGGCGCGCTGCCCGGCTCGGACGAGACGACGATCGGGTCGCCGATGAACGGGTTGCCCTTGGCCACCGAGGCGAACTTGGAGCTGAACTCGCCGTTGGTCAGGTGCAGCGACTTCTCGCGGATCAGGCCGAATGCGGCCGCGTCCCAGAACGCGGTGGTGCCGCCGTTGCCGAGGACGACCTCGTAGCCCTCGGGCAGCGAGAACAGGTCGGCCAGGCCGGACCGGACGCGGGCCACGACGTTCTTGACCGGCTTCTGGCGGTGGCTGGTGCCGAACACCGACGCCCCGACGTCCACCAGCGACTGGAGCTGTTCGGGGCGGACCTTCGAGGGCCCGCAACCGAAACGGCCGTCAACGGGCTTGAGGTCGGCGGGGATGATCGGTGTAGTTGCGTCAGCCATTGGTCAATGTGTCCTAAGCGTTGATGGGCCCTGTGTACGGGTAGTTTAGACGCCCACGTGGAACGGCCGGGCGGCTCGGTGTGAGCTCGCCCGGCCGTTCGCTGTGGTGCGGTGTAGCAGCGGAGCCTGTGAACTAGACCTTGCCGACCAGGTCCCAGCCGGCGACGGTGTCCGGGGTGCGGGGCTCGGGGCCGGTGTAGATGGCGGCCGGGCGGACCAGCTTGCCCAGGCGCTTCTGCTCCATGATGTGCGCACACCAGCCGGCGGTGCGGCCGCAGGTGAACATCGCGGGCATCATGTGCGCGGGCACCTCGGCGAAGTCCAGGATGACCGCGGCCCAGAACTCGACGTTGGTCTCGATGGCGCGGTCCGGGCGACGCTCGCGCAGCTCGGCGAGCGCGGCCTGCTCCAGCGCGGCGGCCGCCTCGAAGCGCGGCGCGTCCAGGCGCTTGGCGGTGGCGCGGAGCACGCGGGCCCGGGGGTCCTCCGCGCGGTACACGCGGTGCCCGAAGCCCATCAGCTTCTCCTTGCGGTCGAGGATGCCCTTGACCAGCGCGCGGGCGTCGCCCGTCCGCTCGGTCTCCTCGATCATCGGCAGCACGCGGGCCGGGGCGCCGCCGTGCAGCGGGCCGGACATCGCGCCGATGGCGCCGGACAGCGAGGCCGCGACGTCGGCGCCGGTGGAGGCGATGACGCGGGCGGTGAAGGTGGACGCGTTCATGCCGTGCTCGGCGGCGGACACCCAGTAGGCGTCGATGGCCTCGGTGTGCCGCGGGTCCGGGTCACCCTTCCAGCGGGTCATGAAACGCGCAGTGACGGTGGAGCACTCGTCGATGACCTTCTGCGGCACGGCGGGCTGGTAGATGCCGCGGGCCGACTGGGCGACGTAGGACAGCGCCATGACGGAGGCGCGGGCCAGCTGGTCGCGGGCCGTCTCGTCGTCGATGTCGAGCAGCGGCTGGTAGCCCCAGATCGGTGCCAGCATGGCCAGGCCGGCCTGCACGTCGACGCGGACGTCGCCGGTGTGGATCGGGAGCGGGAACGGCTCGGCGGGCGGCAGGCCCTGGCCGAACTGGCCGTCCACGAGCAGGGCCCACACATCGCCGAAGGTGACACCGCGACCGACCAGGTCCTCGATGTCGACGCCGCGGTAGCGGAGCGCGCCACCGTCCTTGTCGGGCTCGGCAATGTCGGTGGTGAAGGCGACGACGCCCTCGAGTCCACTCACAAAATCCTCGGGTACTACCGCGCTCGCTGCCATGCTCGTGGACTCTCCTCATCTTCAGTGCCGCCGGTCCGGGCTGCACCACTGACTTAAGCTTCACCGTCTTGCGGGCGCATGCATGGTTCACAGGCACGAGCCGCCGCGCAAACTGCTGACCCTGCCGGGTGCGAATCGCGGGTGCGAATCCCCATTCGGCGGGTCCGGTTGTCTCGAAACTCTATCCCCTAACACGCGCCGGTCGGGGAGTGCGTACCCGGTAGTAACGTGTTCACCCGTGTCACCCGATTCCGACAACCTGCCCGCGGTACCCGCCGACCTGGCAGCGATGCGCGTGGGATATGCGGCCCAGGCGATGAATTCGCCTGCCCCGGAATCGAACCTGGATGTCGCGGCCCTCGAAGACGGCTGGTTGCCGCTGCTGCGCCGGTGGCTCGACCAGGCCCGTTCCGCCGGCGTGGTCGAGCCGAACGCGATGGTGCTGGCGACCGTCGACGAGGCGGGTCGGCCGGCCTCGCGCACGGTCCTGTGCAAGGGGTTGTCCGAGGAAGGGCTGGTCTTCTACACCAACTACGGCTCCACCAAGGCCAGGCAACTCGCGGCCGCCCCGTACGCCTCGGCGACCTTCGCCTGGACCGCGTTCGCACACCAGGTCACGGTCCGCGGCCCGGTCGAACGGGTGGCCCCCGAGATCACCGCCGCCTACTGGCACACCCGCCCGCGGGGTTCGCAGCTCGGCGCCTGGGCCTCGCAGCAGTCGCAGCCGATCGAGTCCCGGAGCGCCCTCGACGCGAGGCTCGCGGAGGTCACCGCGCGGTTCGCAGACACGGAACAGGTTCCGGTGCTGCCGGACTGGGGCGGACTCCTGCTCCGGCCGGAGACCGTCGAGTTCTGGCAGGGCCGCGCCAACCGCATGCACAACCGGGTGCTCGTCACCCGAGCCGAGGGCGGCTGGACCGCGACGCGACTGCAGCCGTGACCGGGAAACCCCGTCGGCGGCTGCTGGCCGACACCACCCCGCTGCGCGAGCCGCACTACCGGCGGTTGTGGGTGTCGGGCGTCGTCACCGTCATCGGTGCGCAGCTCAGCGTGGTCGCGGTGCCGCAGCAGGTCTACGAGATCACCCGGAGTTCGGCCTACGTCGGGCTGACGGGGGTGTTCGGGCTGGTCCCGCTGGTGCTTTTCGGTCTGTGGGGCGGCGCGCTCGCCGACGTGATGGACCGGCGGCGGCTGATGACGATCACCACGATCGGGCTGTCGGTGACCTCGCTGCTGTTCTGGGCGCAGGCCGCGGCCGGCATGGACAACGTCTGGGTGGTACTCGGGCTGTTCTCGCTGCAGCAGGCGTTCTTCGCGGTCAACCAGCCGACCCGCGCCGCGATCATCCCGAGGCTGATCCCCGGCGAGCAGTTGCCGGCGGCCAACTCCCTGAACATGACGGTCGTGCAGTTCGGCGCGATCGCCGGGCCGCTGCTGGCCGGCGTGCTGATCCCGACGATCGGGCTGGCCAGCCTGTACCTGATCGACACGGTGCTGCTGATGGCGACGCTCTGGGCGGTGCTGGCTCTGCCCGCGCTGCCGCCGACCGGGCACACCACGAAGGCCGGGCTGCGTGCGGTGCTGGACGGGTTCCGGTACCTGTCGACGCAGAAGGTGCTGCTGGCCTCGTTCGTGGTGGACATCGTCGCGATGGTGTTCGGCATGCCGCGGGCGCTCTTCCCGCAGATCGCCAACGAGACGTTCGGGGACCCGGTGACCGGCGGCGTCGCGCTGGGCCTGCTGTTCGCGGCGATGTCCGCGGGCGCGGTGCTCGGCGGCGTCTTCTCCGGCTGGTTGCCGGGGGTGCGGTACCAGGGCCGTGCGGTGGTGGCGTGCATCGTGCTCTGGGGGCTGGCGATGGTGGGCTTCGGCGTCACGGTCGGGCTGGCCAGTCCCGGTGACAGCGCGATCTTCCTCTGGGTGGCGCTGGGGTTCCTGGCGTTCGGCGGTGCGGTCGACATGGTCTCCGCGGCGTTCCGCAGCACCATGCTCCAGCAGGTGGCGACCGACGAGATGCGCGGCCGACTGCAGGGCGTGTTCATCGTGGTGGTCGCGGGCGGCCCCCGGATGGGCGACGTGCTGCACGGGGCGGCCGCCGCATCGGTCGGCACCGCGGTCGCCGCGGCCGGCGGCGGCATCCTGGTGGTGGTCGGGGTGGCCCTCGCCTGCCTGGCGTTCCCGATGTTCCTCCGATACCGCGTCGGGGAGGGCCGAGCGTCGGATTCGGTGGCACGGTGAGGCGATTCGTGGACACTGGGATCCATGCCTGAGTCCGTGTCCCGCGTGATCGAGTCCGCCGGCGTGCGCGCCTACCCGCTCAGCTTCGGTGGTTACCGCGCCGAGGTCGTCTCCCGCGGCGCCGCGTTGCGACTGCTCGAGTGCGACGGCCGGGCCCTCACCGAGACGTGGTCCGCCCAGGAGCGGCCGCCGCTGTCGGCGGGACTGGTGCTGGCGCCGTGGCCCAACCGGCTCCGGGACGGGCACTTCGTCTTCGACGGCGTCGAGCACCAGCTGTCGATCACCGAACCGGACCGGCACAACGCCATCCACGGCCTCGTGCGACGGGACGAGTGGCAGCTCGTCGAACGCACCGAGAGCAGTGTCGAGCAGACGATCCGGGTGGGCCTGCACAAGGGCTGGCCGTACCCGCTGCAGGTCGGGGTGCGTCACGAGCTGGGCCCGGACGGTCTCACCGTCACCCACACCGCCACCAACATCGGCGCGATGCCGGCCCCGTTCGGGCTCGGCGTGCACACCTACGTCCGCGTCGGGGACACCCCGCTCGACGACTGCACGCTGCAGCTGACCGCGGGCACCCGGCTGCCGCTCGACCCGGACCGGATGCTGCCCGAGGGCAACTCGCAGTCCGTCTACGGCACCGAGTTCGACTTCACCTCGCCACGCGGCCTCGCGGGCGTGCGGTTGGACACCCCGTTCAGCTCGATCGTGCCGGACCCCGACGGCCGGGCCCGGCACGTGCTGCGCGCACCGGACGGCGTCGGCACGGTGTTGTGGACGGACCGCCGGTTCGGCTGGATCCAGGTGTTCACCGCGGATCCCGAAATCGGGAAGGGCTACCCGGGCCGCGGCCGGGCGCTGGCCGTCGAGCCGATGACCTGCCCGCCGGACGCCTTCAACTCGGGCATCGACCAACTTGTTCTCGCGCCCGGGCAAACCTGGAGCGGAAGCTGGGGGCTGGGCATATGCTGATCGGATAACCACAGCTCACGGCACTTTGACTGTGGCGCACAGAGCGCCACAGCGACCCTCGCTGGGCAGCCGAAGCTGACTGCGACTAGGTTCTACTCGACTGATATTGCTACTCGCAAGGTTCGAGTTTGAGAGGGGTCATCCGTGCCCGCTGCCGAAGAAACCAAGCCCACGCTCAGCTACCCCGGTGGCGAACATGCGATGACAATCGCGAGGGCCACCGAGGGTAATGACGGGATCGAGCTCGGCAAGCTCCTGTCCGCGACGGGGTACACCACCCTCGATCCGGGCTTCGTCAACACCGCATCCACCAAGTCTGCGATCACCTACATCGACGGCGACGCCGGCATCCTGCGCTACCGCGGGTACCCGATCGAGGAGCTGGCGGAGCGTTCGAGCTTCCTCGAGGTCAGCTACCTGCTGATCTACGGCGAGCTGCCCTCGGCCGACGAGCTGGCGGCCTTCGCCACCCGCATCCAGCGCCACACGATGCTGCACGAGGACCTCAAGCGGTTCTTCGACGGCTTCCCGCGCAACGCGCACCCGATGCCGGTGCTCTCCTCCGCGGTGAACGCGCTGTCCGCGTACTACCAGGACTCGCTGGACCCCGACGACCCGGAGCAGGTCGAGCTGTCGACCACCCGCCTGCTGGCGAAGATGCCGACCATCGCGGCCTACGCGTACAAGAAGTCCGTCGGGCAGCCGTTCCTGTACCCGGACAACTCGCTCTCCCTGGTCGAGAACTTCCTCCGGATGACGTTCGGCTTCCCGGCCGAGCCGTACGCGGTCGACCCCGAGGTCGCCAAGGCGCTCGACATGCTGCTGATCCTGCACGCCGACCACGAGCAGAACTGCTCGACGTCGACGGTGCGGATGGTCGGTTCCTCCGACGCCAACCTGTTCACCTCGGTCTCGGCCGGCATCAACGCACTGTGGGGCCCGCTGCACGGCGGCGCCAACCAGGCCGTGCTCGAGATGCTCGACGAGATCAAGGCCAGCGGCGGCGACGTCAAGGAGTTCGTCCGCAAGGTCAAGAACAAGGAAGACGGCGTGAAGCTCATGGGCTTCGGGCACCGCGTCTACCGCAACTACGACCCGCGCGCGGCGATCGCCAAGAAGGCCGCGGACACCATCCTGGCCAAGCTCGGCGGCGACGACGAGCTGCTCCAGATCGCGAAGGCGCTCGAGGAGGCCGCGCTCACCGACGAGTACTTCATCGAGCGCAAGCTGTACCCGAACGTCGACTTCTACACCGGTCTCATCTACCGCGCGATGGGCTTCCCGACGCGGATGTTCACCGTGCTGTTCGCGATGGGCCGGCTGCCCGGCTGGATCGCGCACTGGCGCGAGATGCACGAGGACCCGGCCACCAAGATCGGCCGCCCGCGTCAGATCTACACCGGCTACACCGAACGCAACTACACCGACCTGGAAAGCAGGTGACCCGCATGAGCAACGAGCCGGTAATCGAGTTTCAGGAGGGCCCCCCGCCCACCGAGCTCGTGATCAAGGACATCACCGTCGGCGACGGCGCGGAGGCCACTCCCGGCGCCAAGGTCGAGGTCCACTACCTCGGCGTCGAGTTCGAGTCCGGCGAGGAGTTCGACTCCTCCTGGAGCCGCGGCGAGTCCATCAAGTTCCCGCTCGCGGGCCTGATCGCCGGCTGGCAGGAGGGCATCCCCGGCATGAAGGTCGGGGGACGCCGTCAGCTGACCATCCCGCCGGAGCTGGCCTACGGCCCGGCCGGCGGTGGGCACCAGCTCTCCGGCAAGACCCTGGTCTTCGTGATCGACCTGCTCGACGTCGTGGTTCCGCCGGCGGCGCCGGTGATCGAGCCGGCCACCGGCCCGGCACCCGCGGAGCTCGTGATCGAGGACATCGAGGTCGGTGACGGCGCGGAGGCGCAGCCCGGCGCCGTCGTCGACGTCCACTACCACGGTGTCGAGTTCGACACCAACGAGGTGTTCGACTCCTCGTTCCTGCGTGGCGATTCCGTGAAGTTCCCTCTCGCCCAGCTGATTCCGGGCTGGCAGAAGGGCATCCCCGGCATGAAGGTCGGCGGCCGCCGCAAGCTCACGGTTCCGCCGGAGCTGGCCTACGGTGCGGCCGGTGGTGGGCACCAGCTCTCCGGCAAGACGCTGGTCTTCGTGATCGACCTGCTCGGCACGAGGTAGTCACACAGCCAAGACGCATCGCAGACAGGGCCCCGCATCGACACCGATGCGGGGCCCTGTTTCCGATCCGGGTCCGAAGGTCGGTCCGAGTGGGGTCTGCGGGCGATACCGCCGGCACCTAGCCTCGCGGCTGGTTTCGCGGCGCCGCGAACTCGAGCACCAGGCGGGCGCCGCCCAGTTCGCTGTCCTCGAAGTAGGCCCGGCCGCCGTGCAACTGGGCCTGCTGTGCCACCAGCGCCAGGCCCAGTCCCGACCCGCCACGCGCGGCCCCGGAGCCTCGGATGAAGCGCTCGAACACCGCTTCACGCTCGGTCACCGGCACGCCGGTGCCGTTGTCGTCGACGGTGACCGTGACCGTGTCCGGCCCGGTGCGCCGGGCCGCCAGCACCACCGTCGACGCCCCGCCGTGCCGGACCGCGTTGGCGATCGCGTTGTCCAGCGCGAGCCGCAGGCCGGCGGGCAGGCCGTTGATGACCAGTGAGGGGTCGGACTCCACCCGCACCGCGAGGCTGGGCAGTTGGCGCATTGCTTCCTGGGCGGCGATGTCACACAGCTCGGCCAGGTCGGTGGGCACGTGGTCGCGTTCGCTGGACAGCTCGCCCGACGCGAGCCGTTCGAGCGCGGACAGGGTGGCCTCGACGCGGCCCTGGGTGCGTGCCAGGTCTCCGAGGATCTCTGCGCGTTGGGCGTCGTCGAGTTGGAGGGTGCTGAGGACCTCGATGTCGGTGCGCATCGCGGTCAGCGGGGTCCGCAGTTCGTGCGCCGACGCGGCGGCGAAGTCGCGTGCGGTGTCCAGAGACGCCGCGGACTGCGCCTGCGCCTCGGCGATCCGCGCGAGCATCAGTTCCAGCTCGTCCGCCAGTTCCTCGGCCTCCCGGACGCCGGAGACCTTCGGCGGCGGGCCGGGCTGCGGCGTGCCGGCACCGATGTGCCGCGTCAACGCGGTGATCGGCCGGACCGCCCGGCCCCCGAAGATCCAGCCGAGACCGCCTGCGGCGGCGATCGCGAGCACACCGGAGACCGCCACCCAGCGTTGCTGTTCGGCGGTGACGTCACGGGCCTCCGCCGCGGGTACGGCAAGCGAGATCAGGTTGTCGCTGTCGGCGATTCGGCTGGTGTTCACCCGGTAGGCGGTGCCGTCCACGTGCACGGTCGCGGCGCCGGGGTCGAGTTCGGGAAGCCGGGTGGGGGTGCTCACGATGACGTCGGTTCCCGCCCGGATGGTCACGGCGAACGCGCCACCGTCGCCGAAGGTGGGCAGAAATGACGCGGCGGTCGCGGCGTTCGCGATCAGGACCCGCGTCGCCGTCTCCAGTCTCCGGTCCAGTTGGTTCATGTTGTTGCGTGAGATCGCAAACGCGACAAAGACTCCCAGCAGGGCGACGATGACGGTGGCGCCGAGCGCGGTGGCGGCGGCGACGCGGGCGCGTAGCGAATAGGAGCGGCGAGGGCTCACTGCGCGTCCCGCAGCACGAACCCCACCCCGCGCACGGTCTGCAGGATGCGGGGGTGGCCGTCTGCCTCGAGCTTGCGGCGCAGGTAGCCGACGAACACGTCGACGACGTTGGTGTCGGCGACGAAGTCGTACCCCCAGACGAGTTCGAGCAGCCGTTCACGGCTCAGGACCACGCCGCTGTTGCGCGTCAGGACGGCGAGCAGCTCGAATTCCCTTTTGGTGAGCTCGATCTCGTGGCCGCCGACGACAGCGCGCCGGCCGAGCAGGTCGACGGTCAGCGCGCCGACGGTCAGCGCGCCCTGCGGTGCGGGCGCCGGTGGCGGTGTCGCGCGCCGGCGCAGCATGGCGCGGATACGAGCGACGAGCTCGGCCAGGACGAACGGTTTGACGAGGTAGTCGTCCGCGCCCGCCTCGAGTCCCGCCACCCGGTCGTCCACCGAGGAACGGGCACTCAGCACGCAGATCGGGATGTCGTTGCCCATCGCGCGCAGCGCGGTCACCACGCTGGCGCCGTCGAGGACGGGCATGTTCATGTCCAGGACGATCGCGTCGGGGCTCCGGTCCGCGACCACCCTCAGGGCCTCCGCGCCGTTGGCCGCGGTGAGGATGGTGAATCCGGACAGCTGCAGGCCGCGACGTAGGGAGAGCAGGACGTCCTGGTCGTCGTCGACGACCAGGACCGTGGCGGCGGCGGGTTCGGTCACCCCTGCATTGTGCCCGCACCCGCCGGGCGGGTGTAGAAAGACGGGCATGCCCGCCTCTGTCATGTGGTTTCGCCGTGACCTGCGCACCGGGGACCTGCCGGCGCTGTCCGCGGCGGCCGAGGCCGGCGCAGTGGGGGTGCTCGGGCTCTTCGTCCTGGACGAGTCGATTCTCGGGCCGTCCGGTGCGGTCCGGCGGGACCACCTGTTCCGCAGCCTGTCCGCACTCGACGAGCAGCTGGGCGGCCGCCTGTGCGTCGTGCGGGGTGATCCCGTGTCGGTCGTCCCCGCGGTCGCGGCGGCGGTCGGTGCGAGCGAGGTCCACGTCAGCGCGGACTACGGGCCGTACGGGCGTCGGCGCGACGACGCGGTCGCCGAGCGGGTGCAGTTGGTGCGGACGGGCTCGCCCTATGCCGTCGCGCCGGGCCGGGTGACGAAGGCCGACGGCGGTCCCTACCGGGTGTTCACGCCGTACTTCCGTCGGTGGCTCGACCACGGCTGGCGCGCACCCGCAGCCGGCTCGGGCGTCGCGGTGGACTGGCTCGACCCGGAACTGCCTGCGCGGGTGCCGGTCCCGCGGCCCGCAGCATCGGGCGGACCCGCGGCGGGGGAGCGGGCCGCGCTCGAGCGGTGGGCGCGCTTCCGCGACGGCGACCTCGCCGACTACCACAGGATTCGGGACAGGCCCGACCTCGACGGGACCAGCCGACTGTCGGTGGATCTCAAGTACGGGTCCGTCCACCCGCGCACCGTGCTCGCGGATCTCGCCGGTCTGCGCGGTGCCGGGCCGGAGGCCTTCCTGCGTCAGCTGGCGTGGCGTGAGTTCTACGCCGACGTGCTCTACCACCGCCCGGACAGTGCCCGGCACAACTACGACAGCCGGTTCGACGCGATCCGGTACGACACCGGCCCGGACGCCGAGTTGTCCTGGGCCGCATGGTGCGAAGGGCGAACGGGGTTCCCGATTGTCGACGCCGGGATGCGTCAGCTGCTCGCCGAGGGCTGGATGCACAACCGGGTCCGGATGATCGTCGCGTCCTTCCTGGTGAAGGACCTGCACCTGCCCTGGTGGCGTGGGGCCAGGTACTTCATGGCCCACCTGCTCGACGGCGACCTGGCCTCGAACCAGCACGGCTGGCAGTGGACCGCGGGCTGCGGAACCGATGCGGCGCCGTACTTTCGGGTGTTCAACCCGACGACTCAGGGCGAGAAGTTCGACCCGGACGGCGACTACGTGCGCCGCTGGGTACCGGAGCTGCGCGGGGTCCCGGGCGGCGCCGTGCACGCGCTGAAGGCCGGCCGCCCGTCCGGATACCCGGACCCCGTCGTCGACCACGCCGTCGAGCGTCGAGAGTCGTTGGCGCGCCTCGGAGAACTCGGGCGCTGAGGCAGGGCTATCGTCGAGTGATGGGCGACCTGCGCGTGCTGGTCACGGGTGCGACCGGCTACATCGGTGGCCGGGTGACACCACGACTGCTCGCAGCCGGGTACTCGGTTCGGGTGCTGGTGCGTTCCCCGGACAAGCTCCGGGACGTGCCGTGGGCGCGTGACGTCGAGATCTGCCGCGGCGACCTGGACGACACCGACTCGCTGACAGCGGCGTTCAGGGACATCGACGTCGTCTACTACCTCGTCCACTCCATGGGCGGCGGCGAGGCGTTCGCCGACGCCGAGCGCCGTGGCGCACAGCACGTGGTCGCCGCGGCGCGGTCTGCGGGCGTGTCGCGCATCGTCTACCTGGGCGGGCTGCACCCGGCGGGGGTGGAACTGTCTGCGCACCTGCGTTCCCGGACCCAGGTCGGGCGGATCCTGATCGACTCGGGAATCCCGACCATGGCGTTGCAGGCAGGGGTGGTCATCGGATCCGGTTCGGCATCGTTCGAGATGATCCGGCACCTGACCAATCGGCTGCCGGTGATGACCACGCCGCGGTGGGTGAACAACCGGATCCAACCGATCGCGGTCCGGGACGTCCTGCACTACCTGGTCGCCGCGGCGGAGGCCCCGTTGCCGCGCAGTCGTACCTACGACATCGGTGGACCGGACGTGATGGGCTACGGCGACATGATGAAGACCTACGCGCAGGTCGCGGGTCTGGCCAACCGTCGCATCCTGGTCCTTCCTGTGCTGACGCCGCGGCTGGCCGGCCTGTGGATCGGGCTGGTGACCCCGATCCCGTCTCGTCTGGGGCGGGCGCTGATCGAGTCGTTGCACAACGACGCGGTGATGACCGAACACGGCATCGACGACGTCATTGCGCCGCCTGCGGGCGGACTCACCCCGTACCGGGAGGCGGTGCGGTTGGCCCTGGGCCGCATCGAGCGGGGCGAGGTGGAGACGACGTGGGCGAACGCCGCACCGGTTGGAGCGCCCTCGGACCCGCTCCCGTCTGACCCGGTCTGGGCCGGCGAGGTGGTGTTCACCGACGAACGCAGCAAGACCTGTGAGGCGGACGCGCAGACGCTGTGGCAGGTGGTCGAGAGCATCGGCGGCGAGAACGGCTGGTACTCCTTCCCGCTGGCGTGGGCGGTCCGCGGCTGGCTGGACCGGCTGGTCGGCGGGGTGGGCCTCAGTCGCGGCCGTCGTGATGCGCGACGGCTCCAGACCGGGGACGCGCTCGACTTCTGGCGGGTGGAGAAGATCGAACGCGGCGCCCTACTGCGACTGAGGGCGGAGATGCGCGCGCCGGGTGGCGCCTGGCTCGAGTGGCGGGTCCACGCCGCGCCGCGCGGTTCCCGCCTCGACCAGCGGGCAACCTTCTTCCCACGCGGAATCGCCGGCCGCGCCTACTGGTACGCGCTCCTGCCGTTCCACGGGGTCATCTTCAAGGGCATGGTCAACAACATCACCGGAACCGCTGCCCGTCGGCATCAGAGCGCATCCTGAGGCCGTCAGAGCGTGCAGAGCGGACGGATGTCGTCTCGTCCGCCGGAGGTAGGCGTGGTGAGAAGCAGGCACGAGTTGTACCCGCGTGACTCGACCACCGCACGGATCTGCCGCCACTGCTCGGCGGTGACGGCCGGGACCCGCGACAGCACGAAGCCGGAGAAACGGGCCGGGTCCCCGACCAACGCCCACGAGTAGTCCTCGGCGAGGTAGGTCACGACGTAGTTGGTCGGTCCGTCCGGCGAATCCTGGGACCGCACGGCGGGGAAGCTCACGTGCAACTGCGCGTTCGTGACCGGGTCGTTGACTCGTGCATTGCCGACGATCTCGTTGCGGCTCCCGGACCAGGTCTCGCAGCTGTTCTGGACCCGGACGTTCCGGGCGTCTACCAGCGAGTACGTCGCACGGGTGTCGCGCGCACAGTCGAGGCTGAACGGTTGTGGCACCGCGGCGAGCTGCAGCCAGGTCCCGGTGTACCGCCCGATGTCGACGGCGGCCACCGGTGCCAACGGTGCAGGCTGGGCTTGGGCAGGGACCGCCAGGACAAGGGCGGATCCCGCGGCGAGCAGTGCTCCGACGGCGTTTCTCACAATCAACCTCCGCTGCCTGGTGTTCGTGTCAGTGGTGATTCGGCGCCGCGCGCCGGGCGGATTGGTCTACCGGTGTCTTCGATTGTCCGCCTAGGCTGCCTGGATGACCTCGCAAGCCGCGAACAAGTCAGACCTGATCGGGCGACTGCAGGTGCTGCGTGAATCGGTCCTCTGGAAGCTGGAGGGTCTCTCGGAGTACGACCTCCGGCGTCCGTTGACGCCCACCGGTACCAACCTCCTCGGTCTCGTCAAACACCTGGCCGCGTGCGAATTCGGCTACTTCGGAGATGTTTTCGGACGGCCCGCCCCCATGGAGTTGCCCTGGGCCCGCCCCGGTACTGCCGAGAACGCCGACCTGTGGGCGACTCCGGACGAGTCGACGGAGTTCATTGTGGACGGTCTCTACCGACGTTCGTGGGCGCACGCCGGTGAGACGTTCGACGCCCTCGACCTCGACTCTCCCGGATGCGCGCCGGGGTGGCCCGACGAGAATGTCACCCTGCACCAGATCCTGCTGCACATGAACATCGAGACGGCCCGTCATGCCGGGCACGCCGACATCGTTCGGGAGCTGATCGACGGCGTTGCGGGAATGGCCAAGAGCAACGACAACCTGCCCTACACGGACGCAGACCGTCGTCTCGCGCACTACCGTAGGGTCCAGGCCGCAGCCGACGCCGTTCGCTGAGTGCCGGTCGCAAACGGCTGGGTAATTTCCCCTGACCGGCGGTGGTCGGCGGATCTGGTTGGTTGTCGGACCCCCGGCGTAGCGTCGCATACATGTTCGAAACCAGGGGTGGTGGAGCGAACTCGAGAGTCGAGGCGGAGACCTCGGCGGTGCTGGTCGACGCGATCGACCTGACCGAGGCGACCGAGACGGCGCGCGGTGAGAACACGTGCGCGGCGCTCAAGGTGCTCGCGGCGGGCCGGTTCTGGGAATCGTGGATCGAGCGGGATGTACGGCTGGGGTCGGGGGACATCACCGACTGCGGCAACAACGCGATCGCGGAGTTGGCGGTGCGCTGGGGATGTTCCCGAACGGTCGCGCAGGGCCACGCGGAGTTGGGGATGGATCTGCGACTGCGACTGCCCCGGGTACGGGCGGCCTTCGAGGCGGGCGACCTCGACTGTGCACGGGTGCGCGTTATCGCACGGGACACGAGCGGACTGCGTCCCGAGACGGTGGCGGCGTTGGAGGCGGAGATCGTTGCGGCCGCACGGCGGTTGACGCCGGGACCGTTGGCAGGGGAGATCTTTCGCTTGATCTGCGAGTACTCGCCGGAGGAGGCGGCCGAGCAACGAGAGTTCGAGCAGCGCGGTCGGCGGGTGGTGCGGCGGTCGCGGGGGAGCTCGTCGGTGATCGAGGTGACGGTCTCGCCCGAGGAGGGCGCGCAGTTCATGCAACTGGTCGCGGAGATGGCGGCGACGGTGTGTCCGCACGACCTGCGGGGTGCGCAGCAGCGGATGGCCGATGCGGTGATGGCGATCATGCACGGTGAGCCGCACCTGGTGTGCCAGTGCGAGCGGGAGAACTGCACGGCGTCGAGGCGGGCGTCGCTGCCGGGCCGGCGGGCGCCGTTGACGCAGATCACGGTCGACGTCGCGACCCTGGTCGGGTTGTTGTCGCGGCCGGCGTACCTGCACGGGCACGGTTTCATCGGCCCCCAAGCACTTCGTGCAGGGAGGGACCCCCACCCGAACTGGCGAGGAGCTTGGCGGCGGACGGGACCTGGCAGGTGTTGTTGGCGGAGGCGCTGGACCTTGCGGAGAAGCAGGGCTTGGTCACCGATGTTGGAACCGAGGCTGCTGCCGTCGACGGTGCCGTGACGGAGGCTGCTGCAGCCGCCAACGCTGCAATCACCGGTACTGCAACCACTGACGCTGCAACCACGGCTGATGCAGCCGACGTTGCGACGCAACCCGTTGCTGCGGGCACCACTCCGGTGGGTGGGAATCCGCACGGGTCGGGGGCAGGCTCCGCGTCATCGGACACTCCACCCGCAGGCTCGGATCCCGAGGCGCCGCCGGCGCTACGGTCGCGGTACCGAGTGCGTTCGTTCCTTGCCCGCGGTGGTCGCCGCAGGGCCGGATATGTGCCCGCCTACAGTTCGCGACCAACCGGTAAACCGTGCTCGGCAGCCTCGGTGTGGTCCGCGAGGTCGGGTGCCCGAGCAGGCAAGCGGACCAGGGGTGAGCCCCCGATGAGACCGGTACCGCTCAGTCTCGGCACAGTTGCCGAGGCGATCCTTGCGGCGGTGCGCGTCGATCCGACTCTCGCATTGGGGCAGTACCCAAACGGGCACGGGGGATTGCCGGCACCCCCGGACGGGGCGCTGACCTACCGCCCGGACGCGGCAACGGTGGCGATGGTCCGTGCCCGGGACGGGCACTGCCGGTTCCCGGGCTGCGCCCGTCCTGCCGACGCATGCCAGGTCGACCACATCGTCGAGTTCCGAATATGGGACCCGGCCGCGGGCGGGTGGACGATTGTCTCCAACCTGGAGTGCCTGTGTGCCTTTCATCATCAGCTCAAGACGTTGCGGCTGTGGAACGTGGTCGCGCTGCGCGGTCACGCGCTGTTGTGGACTTCGAGTCTTGGTACGAGCGAGGTGACGCTGCCGGCGGGTGCGCAGGGCAGCGACTCGCCGGCGGTACCCGGCCCGCGGATCATCGGCAGTCGCGGCCACCACAGATCGGCGAATCCCGAGGAATCGCCACCGTTCTGAGCGGCCGGCCTGGTGCGATGGCCGGTCCCGAACGGGCCGGGGTATTGCGGGCGGGTCGCTGCCCTTGCCGAACCCGTGGGCGCGCCCCGTCAGGCGTCCGGGCCGAGCAGCTTGGCCAACGCGTCGAGCACCGCCGGGTCCTCGATCGTGGACGGCACCGTGTACTCGTCGTGGTCGGCGATCTGACGCATCGTCTTACGCAGGATCTTGCCGGACCGGGTCTTGGGCAGGGCCTGCACCACGGTCACGTCCCGGAAGGTCGCGACGGCACCGATCTGGTCGCGGACCATCGCGACCAGGTCCTTGCGCAGCTGCTCGGGATCGATCACGGAACCGGACTTGAGCACCACGTAGCCGCTGGGCCGCTGGCCCTTGAGCTCGTCCCGGATCCCGATCACCGCACACTCGGCAACCTCGGGATGCTCGGCCACCACGGCCTCCATGCTGCCGGTCGAGAGCCGGTGCCCGGCAACGTTGATCACGTCGTCGCTGCGGCCGAGCACGAACACGTACCCGTCCTCGTCGATGTACCCGGAGTCGCCGGTCAGGTAGTAGCCGTCGAAGGTGGACAGGTACGACCTGACGTACCGGTCCTCGTCGCGCCAGAGCCCTGCGAGCGTGCCGGGCGGCATCGGCAGGGCGATGACGATGTTGCCCTCGGTGCCCGCCTCGACCGGCGCACCCTCGCCGTCCAGGATCCCGACGCGGTAGCCCGGCACCGGGACGGTGGGGGATCCGGCCTTGATCGGCATCGGCTCGAGGCCCCGCAGGTTCGCGCAGATCGCCCAGCCGGTCTCGGTCTGCCACCAGTGGTCGACGACCGGGACCCCGAGCACCCTGCCCGCCCACTCGTAGGTGTCGGGGTCGAGCCGCTCGCCCGCGGCGAAGAGTGTCACCAGCGACGAGATGTCGTACTTGGCAAGTTCTTTCGCCTCCGGGTCCTCCTTGCGGATCGCGCGGATCGCGGTCGGTGCGGTGAACAGTGCCCGCACCTGGTGGTCCTGAACCACCCGCCAGAATGCGCCGGCGTCGGGCGTGCCAACCGGCTTGCCCTCGTACATCACGGTGGTGGCGCCGGCGAGCAGTGGGCCGTACACGATGTACGAGTGCCCGACCACCCAGCCGACGTCGGAGGCCGTCCACATCACCTGTCCGGCGCCGATGTCGTAGAGGTTGCGCATCGACCAGGTCAACGCCACCGCGTGCCCGCCGTTGTCTCGGACCACACCCTTCGGCTTCCCGGTGGTGCCCGAGGTGTACAGGATGTAGAGCGGATCGGTCGCGGCCACGGACACGCAGTCCGCGGGGGCGGCCGCGGCGACCTCGGCGTCCCAGTCCAGCCAGCCCGCGACGTCGGAAGCGGAGCCGGGGATGCTCGGACGGTCCTTGACGATCACGACGGCCGGCGCCTTGTCGGTCAGCCCGAGCGCCCGCTCGACCATCGGCAGGTACTCGATGGTGCGGCCCGGCTCGAGTCCGCCGGACGCGGTCACCAGCGCCTTCGGCTCCGCGTCGTCGATACGGGCGGCCAGCTCGGCGGCGGCGAACCCGCCGAACACCACCGAGTGCACCGCGCCGATGCGCGCGCAGGCGAGCATCGCGACGGCCGCCTCCGGGATCATCGGCATGTACACGATGACACGGTCGCCGGCCGAGATGCCCTGCGCGGTCAGCACTCCGGCGAACCGGGACACCTCGTCGAGCAGCTGCGCGTAGCTGTAGGTGCGGGTGGTGCCGAGCATGGCGGAGTCGTAGATCAGCGCGGCCTGTTCACCCCGGCCCGCCGCGACGTGCCGGTCGAGCGCGTTGTGGCAGGTGTTCATCGTCGCGTCCGGGTACCAGCGGTACATCGGGGCAGATGACGAGTCCAGCGCACGAGTCGGGGCGACGTCCCAGTCGACGGCCTCTGCGGCCTCGAGCCAGAACTGTTCCGGCTGCTCGACGCTCCGACGGAAGGCCTCGGCGTATGAGCCCTTGGCCCGCTCGACTGCACTCATCGGCTGTCCTCTCCCAGTTCTTGTGTGCTTGTGACGCGCACTGAACACTAGGGGACACCGCCGTGCACACAGCGTGAATACGAGGTCTGCGACGCCTGTCTGTCGGTGGTTGGCGCCGAACCGTCGGTGAACGGTCGCCACCGTCGCCCGGGGCGGCCGCCGGAGAGGTCGTCCTCGGGCCGCACAACTCGAACAGGAAACCTCGAACAGGACGCCTCGAAACTTGACTCTCGATTCGCAGCGTCTTGTACTTGCGGCATGGCACGAGCGAGCGGAACCCGCGCTGACGAGAAGCTCGGCTTCCCGGGAGCCGCCGGGGTGGCCGCGTGATCGGGCTCGGTGACCTCGAGACCGCGGTGATGGACGTGCTGTGGAGCGTGGACGAATCGGTCCGCGTGCGAGACGTGATGGATCGACTGCAACCCCCGCGGCCGCTTGCGTACACGACCGTGATGACGGTCCTCGACAATCTGCACACCAAGGGCATGGCGTCCCGGCAACGCGTCGGACGGGCCTATCGGTACCGAGCCACACGCAGCCGGGAGGAGACCGCGGCCGATCTGCTTCGTCAGGTGCTCCGCTCGAGCGGTGACGCCGAACAGGTCATGCTGCACTTCGCGAACTCCGCCTCGGAGGACGAGTCGAGGATCCTGCGTCGGGCCGCACGTCGTACGCAGACGCGCCGACGCGGCGGTGTCGGGTGATCGCCGCGATCGGCCTGCTGGTCGCCACGGTGGTCCTCGGGTTCGCGGCGCCGCACTGGCTCGGCCTGCTCGCGGCGCCGCACCGGCACCCGCGGGTGGCCCTCGCGGCCTGGCTGACGTCGCAGGCACTGTTCGTCGGTGTGGTGGCGGCCGTGCCACTCGTCCTGTGGGTACGGCCGGGAGATCGCTGGCACCTCCTGCCCTCGTCGACGCTCTCGTGTGTCAGCTCCCTGCGCCAGAACGGCACTGTTCCTTGGTTTCTCGCAGTCGAGGCGACGCTCTGGGCCGTCGGCTTGCTGTTGGCCGGACGAATCGCGCTGGTCGTCTCGCGGGGTCTGCTCCGTCATCGCCGGGCCACCGAGGAGCACGCGTCGGTGCTGCGCCTGGTGGGGCGGCGAAACTCGACCGACGGCGACGTCTTCCACGTCGTCGGGCAGGGGGTCGCGGCGTACAGCATCGGCGGCCGCTCCCCGGCGATCGTGCTGGGAACGGGTGTGATCGATCTCGAGCCGCCGGCCAGGGAGGCGATCCTGGCCCACGAACGCGCCCACCTGAGAGGCCGCCACCACCTGTTGGTGGCGTGGGCCGACGCATTGAGCGCCGCCGTCCCGGTGGTCC
Source organism: Rhodococcus sp. P4_C10 (assembly GCF_056402135.1). NCBI lineage: Bacteria > Bacillati > Actinomycetota > Actinomycetes > Mycobacteriales > Nocardiaceae > Rhodococcus > Rhodococcus sp. P4_C10. The sequence goes on from NZ_JBFUHZ010000010.1 coordinate 227,948, forward strand.
CGCTGGCGCGGGTGGGCGCGACGTGGGTTCGGATACTGGTGGAGTTGTCCGCGGACCGTCAGGCCGCCGCGTCGTGTGGTCCTTCAGCGGTGTGCGCGGCGCTGGAGCGGTGGCACGACGAACCGCGGGACTCCCGGCCGGCGGCGATGTCGGCCGCGGGCTTCGTCGAGGATCGTGTGGTGTGGCTGTCGGGGCAGCGCGCGTCGCGCCGTGGGGCGCAGGTCCTGCACTATCCGCTCGCGCTCACCCTGTCGGCCCTGCCGGTGCTGGGGACGGTCTCCGTCGTGGTCACGGCGTTCGCGGCCTACTGCGCGATGCTCGGCGCCTGAGCCGCGGCGGTGCGCTCGGCGGGGACGGCGCAGTCGGGACCGCACAGGCTCTGACGACGGCGCAGCACGACGGCCACCGTCAGCAGGGCGAGCGAGACGACCGCGAGCACCGGTTGCAGGGGTGCCCAGAACCCGAGGGCGCCGCTCGTGCCGATCGCGAGCAGGACGATCTTGTTGCAGACCGGGCAGCCCACGGCGAACACCGCGAGCACCACCCCGGCCATCGCGCCGGTCGGGCGGTGTTCCTGGGTGCCGGGGCGGATGCCGAACCACAGTGCGGTCAGGACTGCGGTGACCGCGAGGACCGGGTACTCCCACCAGCGCACGGGCACCTCGCGTCCGAAGAACGGGGTGTCGATGATGTCCGTCGGGACGCCGGCCGCGATGACGGTCACGAGACCCGCCGTGAGAGCACGTGCCAAATACGTTCCACTGCCGGAGTTTTCGACCACGATGCTCGGAGCCCTTCGTCGGTGCAGCCGGATGAACTACTAAGAAGAATAGTAGTTCCATGTACGATCGCCGATAGTAGTGGCGGGTCGACGTGCTGGAACGAATGGAGTTCGGATGAAGTCGCAGGGCAGGCCGTTCGGGCGCAGGTGGGACGTGTGGCTGCTCGGAGGGCTCGGTCTTGTCGCTCTGGTGCTGGCGGGTCTTCTCGTGCTGGACCGGACGGGCGCCCCGGACAAATCGACGGCATCGGCGACGGCGGACCGGGAACCCGGAATCGGGCCGGTCGGGGACATGGCCCGCCGGACGGAGGGTGACCCCCTGGCACGGGGACCGGTCGACGCACCCGTGGTCCTGGTCGTGTACTCGGACTACCGCTGCCCGTTCTGCGCGAAGTTCAGTCGCGACACCGAGCCCCAGCTCGTCGACAAGTACGTCGAGGCAGGGAAGCTACGGATCGAGTGGCGTGACCTGCCGATCTTCGGGGAAGAGTCGATGGTCGCCGCGCGAGCCGGTCGGGCGGCGGCCGCGCAGGGCAGGTTCTGGGAGTTCAACTCGGCTCTGTACGCCGCGGCGCCGGATCGCGGACACCCGACCTTCGACCAGGCCGCACTGCGGGGATTCGCGCAGCAGGCCGGCGTGCCGGACCTGGATCGCTTCGCTCGTGACGCCGCAGACACCTCGGTGGACTCCGACATCGCCGCAGATGCGCTGGAGGCCAACATGATCGGAGTGGCGAGCACGCCATCGTTCGTGATCGACGGCTATCCCGTGCTCGGCGCCCAGCCGCTGTCGGCCTTCGAGCAGTTGATCGAGAAGACCGGTGGGCAACTGCCGTGACCGACGTCGGACTGCTCGGTGCGCTGTTGGGCGGTCTGCTCTCCCTGGTCAGTCCCTGTTCGGCTTTGCTGCTGCCGTCCTTCTTCGCGTACGCCTTCGACGGTGTCGGGCGTCTCGCCGCCCGGACCGCGGTGTTCTACCTCGGCCTCGCGGTGGTGCTCGTGCCGCTCGGCGCCGGTCTCGGTGCGATGGGATCGCTGCTGACCCAGCACCGTGAGACGGTGACGACGATCAGTGGTCTGGTGCTGATCGGACTCGGTGTCATGACGGTGTTCGGCCGGGGATTCGCGTTCGCTCCCGCACAACGTGCGGCCGGGTCGGTTCGTATCTCCGGGACCGTGTCGGTGTTCGCGCTCGGAGGCGTGTACGGGTTCGCCGGGTTCTGTTCGGGGCCTCTGCTCGGCAGTGTCCTCACGATCGCGGTGGCCGGCGGCGGTGCCGGCTACGGCGGACTGCTGATGGCCGTCTACGCGTTGGGGATGACCGTCCCGCTCTTCGTGCTCGCGTTGCTCTGGGACCGATTCGATCTGGGACGGCGGCAGTGGTTGCGGGGCAGGCCGATCGCGCTCGGGCCGGTGCGCACACATACGACGTCGCTGGTGTCGGGTCTGCTGTTCGTGGCGCTCGGGGCCTTCTTCCTCGCCACGGACGGGACCGCGAACCTCGGCGGCGTGATGGGTGTGGACGACCAGTTCTCGCTCCAGGTGACATTGAGCGACTGGGCGCAGCGGGTTTCCGATGCGGGGATCCTGCTGGCGGTCGTGCTGGTGCTGTTCGCGCTGGTGGCGGTGCGGGTCGTACGCCGGCGGCGATCCGAGTCCAAGGTGTCGGAGCCGGCGCCGGGCAACGACCGCTGAACACCGTCGAACTGCTCCACCGGCCGGTCCGCCGTACCGTGGGAGGCATGACGCTGCTCGCCGAAGACCTGTTGCTGCTGCTCCTGGACGACGAGACCGGAAAGCCCGTCGTGGACGGCGCCAAGCTGCCGCGCGTGCTCGCCGGCGCCGTGCTGCTCGAACTCGCACTCGACGGCGTGGTCGAGCCGGCCGGGGAGGGCGAGGAGGTGCGCAAGGGGCGGTTGGTGCTGCGCCACGAGTCCACCCCGGACGACGCGATCCTCGCGCGGGCGGTCACCCAGTTGCGCGAGTCCAAGCCGATGAAGCCGGAACGGGCCATCGAGAAGCTGGACAAGGGCCTGCGCGAGGCGGTGCTCGAACGGATCGTGGCGAAGGGCTGGGTGCGCGAGGCCAAGGCGAAGCTGCTCGGCATCTTCCCGACCACGGTGTGGCCCGCCGTCGACGACACCCACGAAAGTCAGCTCCGCGCCGAGCTGCGCGACGCGGTGATCGGCGGCGCCGACCCGTCGCCCCGGACCTCCGCGCTGGTCTCGCTGCTCGCCGCGGTGGATGCGACGCCGAAGGTGTTTCCCGACGGCGACCGGCGCGCGATCAACAAGCGCGCCAAGGAGATCGCCGAAGGGGAGTGGGCGGGCACCGCGGTACGCAAGGCGGTCGAGGCCGTCAATGCGGCGGTGATGGTCGCGGTCATCGTGCCGTCGATCGCGGCGGGCGGCACGTCCTAGGCCGGGGTGACCGCGCTGCTCGCCGAGGCCTCCGGCGCTCCGGCGGACGCGGCGCCCTCCTCGGTTCGGATGGCAATGCGCAGGACGGCGAGCAGGAACAGGGAGAAGGCGAACCCGGTCAGCGCGCCGAGCTGGTTCTCGGCGAACAGGAACACCTGCGTCACCAGCAGGTTGACCACGATGGACGCCCGCAGCAGCCGCAGGGACCGCAGGTACGGGCCACGGAACAGGAACCACACGCCGGCCACGATCAGGACGACGGTCACCGCGCTCGACAACTGCACCGTCAGGTCGGCCACGTCGTCGGTCTCGTAGGTGCTGTCGACGACCAGCGAGACGACCACCCCGACGACGGACGCCGCCGCCTGTAACACGAACAGCGCCAGGACCGTTCGGCGCACCAGCCAGTGCGACAGGACCGCCGTCGAACGTAAGGTGAGCGTGTCGCGTGCGTGGGTGATCCTCGACTCGAGACCCCGCGCCGGCGGAGCCTGCGAGGTCAGCCCGCCGTGGACGAGGCCCGCGAGGTCCGTGAACTTCGGGTCCCGCACCCCGTCGACGACGCGCAGCGCGGACCGGTACCGGACCTCGTCGAGCTGGCCGAGCGCGAGATCGGAGAGGGCGCCGAAGCCGACCGCCAGGCGTTTGCGGTCGGTCAGCGGCCGCCGCAGCAGCAGTTCCCGCACCACCAGGTAGAACAGCACGAAGACGACGTACATGATGGCGATGGCGGGCTGGAAGAAGTAGTCGACGTCGGCGGTGACGAACTTGCCGATCTCGTCGATGAACAGGCCGAAACCGATGCCGCCGACCAGGGCGGCGCGGACCCGGGCCCGGCTGCCCTGGCTGATCTGCACCCCGACCAGCGCCCCGGCCATCAACAGCCCGCCCCACAGCACGTGCGCGATGTGCAGCGCGCCGCCGCCGATCTGCGGGTAGCCGGTGGCCGCGAGGTACGCGCGGGTGATCAGCACGGTGGCCACCGCCGCGAACAGGAACAGCTCGAACCGGGCCAGCGCGGCGTGGTCGTAGTCGTGCTCGCTCACGGCGGGACTCATCGGGGCAGCCCGAGGTTGCGGTAGCGCGCGATGCGGGAGGTGTGACGGTCCGCGGCGGGTTCGGCGGCGAGCGTGACCAGTTCCCGGGCGATCGCCGCGCCCACCCGTTTGGAGAACTCGACCGGTTCGTCGGCGGCGTCCGGCAGTTCGGGGATGATCGCGTCGACGATGCCGTCGCGCAGCAGGTCCAGCGACCGGATGCCCTGGGCGGCCGCCATCCGGGGGGCGTGCGTGGTGTCGCGGTGCACGATGGCGCTGGCGCCTTCCGGGGGCAGCGGGGCCAGCCACCCGTTCTGCGCGGTGAGCACCCGGTCCGCGGGCAGCAGGGCCAGCGCGCCGCCGCCGGTGCCCTGGCCGAGCAGCACCGAGACCGTCGGGGTGTCGAGGGTGACCAGGTCGGCGAGGCAGCGCGCGATCTCCGGGGCGAGTCCGCGTTCCTCCGCCTCCTTCGACAGCGACGCACCGAGGGTGTCGATGACGAGCACCAGCGGGATCCGCAGCTCCTCGGCCAGCTTCATCGCCCGACGCGCCTCGCGGAGCGCGCCGGGGCCCATGGTGTGCTGCGCGGACTGGCCGCTGCGGTCCTGCCCGAACAGCACACAGGGGGCGCCGCGGAACCGGGCCAGCGAGACCAGCACCGTCTTGTCGGCCTCACCCTGCCCGGTGCCGCTGAGCGGCACCTGCTCGGTGGCGGCGTACCGCAGCAGCGCCCGGATGCCGGGCCGGTCGGCCCGCCGCGAGAGCATCACCGACTGCCAGGCCGGCACGTCCGGGATGTGTGCGGGTTCGGGCAGCGGGTCCACGACCGCGTCGGACTCGCCGGTCAGCACCCGGAGCGCACGGATCACGAGGTGCCGCAGCCACTTCGGCGGCACCACACCGTCGATCACGCCGTTGCGGTAGAGGTTCTCGGCGGTCTGCACGCCCTCGGGGAACTTCTCGCCGTACAGCGCCTGGTACACCCGCGGCCCGAGGAATCCGACCAGCGCGCCCGGCTCGGCGACGGTCACGTGCCCGAGCGAACCCCACGACGCGAACACCCCGCCGGTGGTGGGGTTGCGCAGGTACACCAGGTAGGGCAGGTGCGCGGCCTTGTGCACGGTGATGGCCGCGGCGATCTTCACCATCTGCACGAACGCGAGGGTGCCCTCCTGCATGCGGGTGCCGCCGGAGGTCGGAGAGGCCAGCAGCGGCAGCGACTGCGCGGTCGCGCGTTCGACGGCGGCGACGATCCGCTCGGCCGCCGCGACGCCGATCGACCCGGCGAGGAAGCCGAACTCGCAGGCGATCACGGCCACCCGCCGGCCGTGGACGGTGCCCTCGCCGGTGACGACTGACTCGTCCAGGCCGGTCTTCGCGGCCGCCGCGTCGAGGTCGGCGCGGTAGGACTCGTCGGCGTCGACCGCGATCGGGGCGACGTCCCACGACGCGAAGCTGCCGGCGTCGAGCACCAGGTCGAGGATCTCGTGGGCGGACAGGCGCTGGCTCATGGCCAGACCATAACCCCGCTCAGCGGCCGAACGCCTCCCGCCAGGACACGGTCTTGCCCACCCGCAGCACCGAACGCTGGTAGATCTTCGCCGCGCCCACCGACAGCGCCGCGGTGACCGCGACCATGATCGCGACGGTGCAGACCACCTGCGTCGTGCTCGCCACCCCGGCCGCGATCCGCAGCGGCATCAGGATCGCGGAGAACGGCGGGATCCAGCTGAGCACGTTGCTCAGCGTGCCGTCCGGGTCGCTCACCACCGAGAACGCGGTGAAGAACATCGCCATGATCAGCACCGTCAGCGGCATCGCGGTGGAGTTGACGTCCTCCTGGCGCGAGACCATCGACCCGGCCGCCGCGTAGAGCACCGCGAAGAAGGTGAAGCCGAGCACGAACCAGCCGAGGGTGCCCGCGAACACGCCGAGGGCGGTGCCGGTGACGGTGAGGACTCCGGTCGCCAGTCCCGCGCCGAGGCCGGCCACGCCGTACGCGGCCAGCTGCGCCAACCCCACCGCGCCGATGCCGATGACCTTGCCCCACAACAACTGCAGCGGGCGCAGCGTCGAGAGCAGCAACTCGACCACCCGGCTCGACTTCTCCTCGACGACGCCCATCGCGACGTACATGCCGAACATCAGGATCTGCATGTACAACAGGGCCACCGCGGCGATCGACAGGGTGAGGCGTTGGCCCCGTTCGGGATCCGGTGCGTCCAGGGTGTCGACGGTGACCACCGCGCGGCCGGTCGCCGCGGTCAGTGCGGCGGTGTCGACGCCCTGTGCGCTCAGCTCGGTCGCGCGGGCCTGCTCGGCGACAGCCACGTCCAGGACCATGCGAAGGCCGGCGTCGATCTCCGATTCCGTGACGGCCGTGACGGATCCGTCTGCGGCGGGGATCACGGCCACCTCGATGTCGCCGGCCTCGACGCCGTCGCGGGCCTGTGCTTCGTCGCCGAACTCGCGGACCTCGACCGGCGTCCCCGCGGCGTCGCCGACGGACACGAGGACCGGGGTCAACGACTGGTCACCGACCAGCCCGACGGTGGTGCGGCTGGGCTCGCTGGTGCCGGAGAACAGCGCATACGCGGCGATGCCGCCGACGATCGCGATCAGGATGATCAGGTTGCTGATCAGGAAGCTCTTCTTGCGGACCTGGGTGAGGAACTCGCGGCGGGCGACCAGGCCGACGGCGCGGGCCGGGCTCAGCGCGGGTGATGTCGGGGTGCTCATGCGGCGACAACCTCTCGGAACAGTTCGGTCAGGGAGGGACGTTGCAACGAGAACTCGTGTACCGGGCCGGTGCTCAGGGCGGCGGCGAGGACGGCCTGGTCGTCGGCACCCGGTTCCAGGGCGAGCACGGTGTGACCGTCCTGGTGGCTCAGTGTCCGCACGCCGTCGATCGGGTCGGCCCAGCCGTCGGGGGCGGACGGGGCGTGCACCACCAGTTGGGTCTGGCCGGCGCCGCGCAACTCCTCGACCGTGCCGACGGCGCGCATCCGGCCCGCGGCGATGATGCCGACCCGGTGGCACAGGCGCTGCACCAGGTCGAGCTGGTGACTCGAGAAGATCACCGGCACACCGGCGTCCGCCTTCTCGACCAGCACCTCGCTCATCACGTCCACCGCGACCGGGTCGAGTCCGGAGAACGGCTCGTCGAGCACCAGCACCGCGGGGTCGTGCACCAGTGCGGCCGCCAGCTGCACCCGCTGCTGGTTGCCGAGGCTGAGCGAGTCGACGGTGTCGTCGACACGCGTGTCGATGCCGAGGCGTTCGGTCCAGCGGGCCACCGCGCTGCGGGCATCGCGGCGCGAGAGGCCGTGCAGCTCAGCGAGATACGCGAGCTGTGCGCCGACCTTCATCTTCGGGTACAGTCCGCGTTCCTCCGGCATGTAGCCGATGGTGCGCCGCACGTCGAGGTCGACGGGTCGCCCGCCGAGGCGGACCTCGCCCGAGTCGGCGGACAGCACGCCGAGGGTGATCCGCATGGTGGTGGTCTTGCCCGCGCCGTTGCTGCCGACGAAGCCGAAGATCTCACCGGGGCGCACCTCGAAGCTGAGGTCGTCGAGCGCCACGACGTCGCCGTAGCGTTTGGAGATCCGGTCGATGGTCAGGGTGTTGCCGGCGTACATGCCGCCTCCTCTGGGTGGTCCGCAACGGGGTCGGGCTCGGGATCGGGCTGGCCCCAGGCCAGGATCATCGTGGGCAGGCAGCCGCCGACCATCAACATGGTGAGGGTGAGCAGTCCGCCGGTATAGGCCATGGTGGTGTGGGAGCCGCCGGTGACGACGCTGCCGACGATCAGGTACGCCACCGGGATCATCATCAGCCACTGGGTGATACTCAGGGCGATCGAGCGGGCGCTGTTCTGCTGCTGGACCTCCCACTCGTCGAGGGCCTCGGTCGGTGCATCGCCCTGGCGGCCCGAGACGACGGCGAGCGAGGTCCAGATGGGCAGGAACAGCACGCACGCCGGTAGCCACAGCAGCGGTGCCCACTCGGAGAAGTGGCACGTCACCGCCACCGCGACCATCAGCGCGAACGTGACCGCCAGGCCCGTCACCAGTGCCCGGCGCCGTCGCCGGGTGCGCCAACCGGGCAGCATGTTCCGCCACTTCTCGGAGTTCGCGAGGAACCGGCGTACCCGGTACGCCTGGTAGCGCTCGACGAGATTCGGCTCAGACATCGCGGGCGTCGCCCTCCTGGTTGTCGTGTGTGTGGTCGTCGGTGCGGTCCGGCCGCCGGTAGACCACGTCCGAGAGCGGCGTGAACTCGGTCCGGGAGAACACGGCCTCGACGGGCAGGCCGAACACCTCGCAGATCCGCATCGCCAGGTCGAGGCTCGGGTAGTGGTCGCCGCGCTCGAGGGCGCCCACCGTCTGCGGGTTGACCTCGATCAGCTCGGCCAGTCGGGCCCGGCTGAGCGACCGTTCGGCGCGCAGCACGCCGATGCGGTTGTGGATGGGGCGGGACTCCCCGCGCCGTACCGGACTCATGCATCAAAGTGTTGGGAAAACACAACAGTCTGTCAAGTTTGTCGGCATTCGGGTCCGGGGTTGCGGCGGCCGCGGCCGAGGGGTACGACGCGGTGTAGTACGGTTCGGGCATGCGTGTCGGCCCAGGTGAGAAGCTCTCTCGCCGAGTGCGTGACACCGCCGTCGGCGGTGTCACTGTCGCCGTGGCGGTCGCCGCGCACGGGATCGCCGGCGGCGGACTCCCGTCCGGATCCACGCTGGTGCTGCTCGCCGGATTCGCCGCGGTGCTGGTCGGCGTGAGCGCCGCGATCCCTCCGCTCCGCTCCGGTCGGCCCGCGCTCGTCGCGGTCCTCGCGGCCGGACAGGTCGGGGCGCACCTGACTCTCGGCGTCGGCGGCCACCATTCGGGCGCGTCTGACTCGGCAGTGCCCAGCCTCGGCATGATCGCCGCGCACGTGCTCGCGATCGGCGTCTGTGCGGCCGCGATCGCCGCGGCCGAGCGGATCGGCCCGCGCACGGAGGCGGCCCTGCGTGCCGTCGTCGCCGCGCTCTTCGCCGCGATCCCCGTCGCCGAACAGACCCGTACCTGGCGTCCCGTCGTGGACGTCCACCCGATCGTCTCCGCGCTGTGCCGCGCCGCCACGCCCCGACGTGGGCCACCCGTTCTCGTCTGATCACACCTCACCCCCGCGCACCCTCGGCCGAGCAGGCCGGTGCGCGGCTTTCGCGGATCCCCACACCCGTCGGGACCGCGCCTACGAGGGTGCCGCCGTGCCTGTACGCCGTGCGGGCCCTCGCCCTGTCTGATCGACGAGAGCGAATTCATGACTGTCATCGAGACCACCGGCGTGCGCGAACACTCGCCGCCGGCCCGAAACCCCCGACCGCTGCGCGCACTGGTGCTGCGGCTGCACTTCTACGCCGGCGTCTTCGTCGGACCCTTCCTGCTGGTCGCCGCGCTGACGGGCTTCGTCTACGCGTTCGCCCCGACCCTCGAGAGCTGGGTGTACGGGAGCTACCTGCAGGCACCTGTCGCCGAGCAACCCGTGGCCGAGTCCGCCGCGGTGCAGGCCGCACTGGACGGTCGCGAGGCGTCCGCGCTGCAGTCGGTGCAGACCGCCGACCCGGGCGGCACCACCCGCGTGCTCTTCGCCGACCCCGATGTCGGATCCGGGCAGACGAGCGTATTCGTCGACCCGGGCACCGGGACGGTGCTCGGCGCGCTGGAGACCGATTCCGGTGACCTGCCGTTGCGGGCCTGGTTGTCCGCGCTGCACAAGAACCTGCACCTCGGCGACGTCGGCAACCTCTACACCGAACTGGCTGCGTCGTGGCTGTTCGTCATCGTCCTCGGCGGCCTGTACCTGTGGTGGAACAAGGCGCGCGCGGACCGGGCCCGCGGGAAGCGGGCCCGCCTGCTGACCGTCGACCGCTCGGTCACGGGCCGCCGCCGGACGCTCAACTGGCACGGTGCGGTCGGCGCCTGGGCGGCGCTCGGCCTGCTGTTCCTCTCGGCCACCGGCCTGTCCTGGTCCGACAACGCCGGCGCGAACATCAAGACCGTCCGCAGCGAGATGAGCTGGAACGCACCGGCCTTGAACACCTCGCTCGCCGGCGCCCCGGCATCCGGCGGGGGAGAGCACGACGGGCACGGCGCCCCGGCAGCGGGCGGCGAGCACGCCGGTCACGCGGCGTCCGGCGCCGACCCGGTGGACGTCACCGCGATCGACGGGGTCCTGCACGTGGCCCGCGCCCAGGGGCTGACCGGCCAACTGTCGGTCGGGATCCCCGCCGACGTCTCCACCGCGTGGACGGTGAAGGAAACGGCGAAGACGGGCGGCGACTCGATCGCCGTCGACGGGTACACGCTGCGGGTCGTCGACCGGGTGGACTTCGCCGACGGCCCGATCGCGGCCAAGCTCACCTCCTGGGGCATCGCACTGCACATGGGCACCCTCTTCGGCCTCGCCAACCAGGTGGTGCTCGCGGCCCTCGCGGTCGCGCTGATCACCCTCGTCGTGCGCGGCTACCTGATGTGGTGGCAGCGCCGGCCCGCCCGGGCGGCCGGCATCGAATTCGGTGCCCCGCCCCGCCGCGGAGCGCTGCGCCGTCAGCGCCTGCCGGTGGTCGCGGTAGTGGCCGTCGTCGCGGTGGCCGTCGGCCTGTTCGTTCCCCTGCTCGGCCTGTCCCTCGCGGCCTTCCTGGTCGTCGACGTGCTCCTCGGGCTCGTCGCATCCACACGCTCGAAGACGCCTGCTCAGTCAAAGACGCTCGCAAACAAGGAGATCCAGTCATGATCACGTTCACTCGTTCCCGTCTTGCGATCGCCGGCATCGCGACCATCGGACTCGCCGTCGCCGGCTGCTCGGGCGACCCGGGTTCGTCCTCGCCGCAGGCGGACTCGGCCGCGACCTCGGTCACGTTCGACGAGCAGTGGGTGAAGGCCGCGGACTCGGGGATGACCGCGCTGTTCGGCACCCTGGTGAACAACTCGGATTCCGAGCTGCTGCTCACCGAGGTGAGCAGCCCGGCCGCGCCCCGCGTCGAACTCCACGAGATGGCCGACAGCGGTGGTGCGATGGTGATGCGCCGCAAGCAGGGCGGCATCGTGGTGCCCCCGCACGGTTCGTACGCCCTCGAACCCGGCGCCGACCACGTGATGCTCTTCGACCTGCCCGCGCCGATCAAGGCGGGCACCGAGGTGCCGTTCACCTTCCGGTTCGCCGACGCCGGCGACGTCGAGTTCACCGCGCAGGTGCGAGATTTCGCGGGCGCGCGGGAGTCCTACGACGAAGGGGCGCACGGTGGCTGAGCTGAGCCGGCGGCGTCTGTTCGGCGCGGGTGCGGTCGCCGTCGGCGGCGCCGCACTCGGCTGGGGCGCCGGGGCGGTCACCGGGAACCGGGAGGCGGAGGCGGCCCCGTCCGTGGTGCCCTTCCGCGGCGCGCACCAGGCCGGCGTCGCGACCCCGCCGCAGGCGCACACCACCTTCGTCGGGCTGGACCTGCGACCGGGGGTCGACCGGGCGGGGCTGGTGCGGCTGTTGAAGGTGTGGACGTCGGACGCGGAACGGCTCACCGCCGGCCGGGGCGCGCTGGCCGACACCGAACCGGACCTGGCCACGCGGCCGGCGAGACTCACCGTCACGGTGGGCTTCGGCCCCGGCGTGTTCCGCGCGGCCGGGGTGGAGGAACGGCGTCCGTCCTGGCTGAAGCCGTTGCCGCCCTTCTCGGTCGACCGGCTCGAGGAGAGGTGGAGCGACGGCGACCTGCTGCTGCAGGTCGGCTCCGACGACCAGGTCACCGTGGCGCACGCGTTGCGGGTGCTGCTCAAGGGCGCCCGCTCCACCGCGACCGTCCGCTGGACGCAACGCGGGTTCCGTCGGGCCCGGGGCACCGAGCCGGAGGGCACCACCATGCGCAACCTGATGGGGCAGGTGGACGGCACGGTCAACCCGCGCGCGGGCACCGCGGACTTCGACACGCTGGTCTGGAACGACGGAGCGCAGCAGCCGTGGCTGGCTGGCGGCACCTCGGTGGTGATTCGGCGGATCCGCCTCGACCTCGACAGCTGGGACGAGTTGGACCGTCCCGGCCGCGAGGTCGTGATGGGCCGGCGGATGTCCGACGGGGCGCCGCTGACCGGCGACGCCGAGCACGACGAGCCGGACTTCGGGGCGGTGGACGCGGGCGGGATCACCGTGATCGCGCCGAACTCGCACATCGCACTGGCCCGCTCTGCCGATCCCGGGCAGCGGTTCCACCGGCGGGCCTACAACTACGACGAGGCGCCCGCAGGGGAGGCGGTGTCCGACTCCGGCCTGATCTTCGTCACCTACCAGGCGGATCCGCAGGCCCAGTTCGTGCCGGTGCAGCAACGACTCTCGGACGCGGACCTGTTCAACACCTGGTCGACGCCGATCGGCTCGGCGGTGTTCGCGATACCCCCCGGCTGCGAGCCGGGTGGGTACCTGGGGGAGCAGTTGCTGGGCAGGTGATCAGGATTCGGTGAGCCTGCCGCCGTCCATCTGCCACCGCCGGGTGCTGCGCATCGTGTCCAGCATCCGGCGGTCGTGGGTGACGAGCAGCAGGGTGCCCTCGTACTCGTCCATCGCCCGTTCGAGCTGCTCGATGGCGGGCAGGTCCAGGTGGTTGGTGGGCTCGTCGAGCACCAGCAGGTTCACCCCACGCGCCTGCAGCAGGGCCAGCGCGGCCCGGGTGCGTTCGCCGGGGGACAGGGAGCTCGCCGGCCGCAGCACGTGCGCGCCGCGCAGGCCGAACTTGGCGAGCAGCGTCCGCACGTCCGCGTCCGGCCAGTCGGGGACCGCCGCGCCGAACGCCTCGGTGAGCAGTTCGTCGCCGACGAAGAGCCCGCGCGCCTGGTCCACCTCGCCGATCGCGACGCCGCTGCCGAGGGTGGTGCTGCCCTCGTCCGGGGTGAGCGTGCCGAGCAGCAGTCGCAGCAGGGTGGTCTTGCCGGAACCGTTCGGTCCGGTGACGAGAACCCGGTCGCCCCACTCGATCTGGGCGGTGATCGGGCCGAGGGTGAATGTTTCACGTCGAACAACCGCGCCGCTGAGGGTGGCCACGACGGTGCCGCTGCGCGGGGCGCTGGCGATCTCCATCCGCAGCTCCCACTCCTTGCGGGGCTCCTCCACCACCTCGAGCCGTTCGATGCGGCGCTGCGTCTGGCGGGCCTTCGCGGCCTGCTTCTCGGTGGACTCCGCGCGAGCCTTGCGGCCCATCTTGTCGCCGTCCGCGCCCTTGGCCTTGCGGCGGGCGTTCCGGACGCCGTGCTCGAGCCAGTTGCGTTGCATCTGAGCGCGATCCTCGAGGCCGCTCTTGGTGTCCGCGTAGTCCTCGTAGCGTTCGCGGGCGTGCTGGCGGGCGATCTCCCGCTCGGCGAGGTACGACTCGTAGCCGCCGTCGTACACCGCGATCTGCTGCTGCGCGAGATCGAGCTCGACGATCCCGGTGACGGTGCGCGCCAGGAACTCCCGGTCGTGGCTGACCACCACGATGCCCGTGCGGGCCTCGTCGACGAAGCGCTCGAGCCGGTCCAGGCCGTCGAGGTCGAGGTCGTTGGTGGGCTCGTCGAGCAGCAGCAGGTCGTAGCGGGAGAGCAGCAGCGAGGCCAGCCCGGCCCGGGCGGCCTGCCCGCCGGAGAGGGCGGTCATCTCGGCCTGCAACCCGACGTCGAGCCCGAGGTCGTCGAGCACCTTCTCGGCCCGCTCGGGGAGGTCGGCGCCGCCGAGGCCGAGCCAGCGCTCGAGGGCGTGCGAGTAACGGTCGTCGCCGCCCGGCTCGCCGAGGGCCTCCGCGGCCGCGTTCATCTCCGCCTCGGACTCCGTGACGCCGGTGCGGCGGCCGAGGAATCCCTCGACGGTCTCGCCGGGCAGGCGTTCGGGTTCCTGGGCGAGGTAGCCGACCGTCGCGTGCGGCGGACTCAACGTGACGGTGCCCTCGACGTCGGCGGTGGTGTGGCCGGAGAGGATGGAGAGCAGGGTGGACTTGCCCGCCCCGTTCGCGCCCACCAGGCCGATCACGTCGCCGGGGGTGACGACGAGGTCGAGGCCGGAGAACAGGGTGCGGTCGCCGCGGGATGCGGAGAGGTCGTCGGCGTGCAGGGTGGCGCTCATGAGTCGATTGTCTCAGTAGCGCGGGAACATCCTCCCGGCGCGAGCGGTTGTTCCGTTCCATGACCTCTCTGAGCTCAGTACCGAACGTGCCCCTCAACGACGGCAACACCGTCCCGCAGCTCGGATTCGGGGTGTGGCAGGTGCCCGATGACGAGAGCTACACGGCGGTGACCAGCGCGTTGAGCGTCGGATACCGCAGCATCGACACCGCCGCCGTCTACGGCAACGAGGCCGGCACCGGCCGCGCGATCAAGCACTCCGGCATCGCACGGGAGGACCTGTTCGTCACCACCAAGCTGTGGAACGGCGCCGCGGAGACGTGGACGCGGGACAACGTGCTGCGCGAGTTCGACGCCTCGCTCGATCGGCTCGGACTCGACTACCTGGACCTCTACCTGATCCACTGGCCGCGCGCGATGCGCGAGGACTACGTCGCCATCTGGCGGGCCTTCACGGAGATCAAGGAGAGCGGCCGGGCCAAGTCGGTGGGCGTGTCCAACTTCCAGCCCGCGCAGTTGCAGCGCCTGATCGACGAGACCGGGGTGGTGCCCGTGATCAACCAGGTGGAGGTGCACCCGGACTTCGCCCAGCCGGAGCTGCGGGCCTTCCACGCCGAGCACGGCATCGTCACCGAGGCGTGGTCGCCGCTGGGGCAGGGCCGCGGACTGCTCGACGACCCGGTTCTCTCCCGCATCGCGAACAAGCACGGCCGGTCGGCCGCCCAGGTGACGCTGCGCTGGCACCTGCAGGTGGGCAACGTGGTGATTCCGAAGTCCGTGACGCCGTACCGGATCAGGCAGAACTTCGAGGTGTTCGACTTCGAACTCGATGCCGACGACCTGGCAGCCATCGCCGGGCTCGACGTCGGGAACCGGCTGGGGCCGGACCCCGACGAGTTCGACATGGGGTAGCGGGAAAACACGCGGTCGGGGTCGAAAAGTCCAGCACCCCGACCGCCGGCCGGGTCCGGCTAGGGTTGGTGACCGATGAGCGCGCCAGTCCCCACCACCGAGTCCGCGTCCTCGCCCACGGTTCCGTCCGGCGGCGGCAGCGCTCCCTGGTGGCGCCCGACCGGCACCCGGGTCATGCAGGTCGCCGCCGCGCTGGTGGTCCTGCAACTGCTGGTCCGCGGGGTGGTGGCGGCCCGCGGCTACTACTACTGGGACGACCTGATCCTCACCGGGCGCGCCGGGACGATGTCGCTGCTGTCGCCGGAGTTCCTGCTCTACGACCACGACGGGCACTTCATGCCGGCGGGGTTCCTGGTCGCCGGGATCGCGAACACCCTCGCCCCGTACCAGTGGGCGCTGCCCGCGCTGATCCTGGTGATCCTGCAGGCCCTCGCGTCCCTGGCGGTCCTGCGCCTGCTCACCGTGCTGCTCGGCCGCCGGCCGACCCTGCTGATTCCCTTTGCGCTCTACCTGTTCTCGCCGTTGACGTTGCCCGCGTTCGCCTGGTGGGCGGCGGGCCTCAACGCGCTGCCCATGCAGATCGGCCTGGCCTGGGTGGCGGCGGACGCGGTGCTGCTGTGCCGCACCGGCCGGCCCCGCTACGCCTGGTCGGGGCTCGCGGTGTTCGTCGCGTCGCTGCTGTTCTTCGAGAAGTCCGTGCTGGTGCCGGTGGTGGCGTTCGCCGTCGTCGCGCTGGTGTACCGGGTGGACGGGCACCGGAAACCGTTGCGCGCCACGCTGGTCCGGGGCCGGCGGCTGTGGGCCTGGTCCGCCGTCGTGGTCGCGGGGTGGGCCCTCGTCTACGCGCTCGTCGTCACCCCGCGCCCCGGCGAGCGCACCCCCGAGATGACGATCGAACTGATGCGTCACTCGAAGTACCGGGGCCTGTTCCCGACGCTGCTGGGCGGGCCGTGGCAGTGGGACCGCTGGCCGCCGAGCCCGCCGTGGGCGGTGCCGCCGGAGGCTCTCGTCGTCGTGGCGGCCGTCGCGGTCCTCGCCTGCGTGGTGGGGACCCTCGCGTGGAAACGCCGCGTCGGCTGGGTGTGGATCGCGACCGCCGCGTACGTGCTCGCCTCCGAGGCGGCGATGGTGATCGCGCGGTCCTCGCCCGACACCACCTACGAACTCGGCCAGACGCTGCGGTACCTGACGGACAGCGCCGTGGTGATCGCGATCGCGCTGGCCCTGGTGCTGCGCGCCCCCACCCGGGAACGCTGGTCGGGCCGACCCGGCGCGGCCGGGCCCCGGTCGGTGCTGCTGGTCTCGGGGCTGGTGGTGGCGTTCGTCGCGAGCAGCCTGTGGTCCACGGCGACCTTCCTGCCGCGGTGGGAGGACAACCCCACCGTGGACTTCCTGGCCCGGGCCGAGACCGCGCTCGCCGCGAACGCCGACGCGCCGATGTTCGACCAGCCGGTGTCGATCTGGGTGTTGCTGCCGGTGGCCTACCCGCACAACATGGCAAGCTCCGTCTTCGCCGCGCTGCCCGACCGGCCGGAGTTCGCCTCGTCGACGCCGGTGCTGCGCAAGATGGACGACTCAGGCGACATCGTCGACGCCGAGGTGAGCTGGGTGCGCGCGATCGGTGAGGGGCCGGTCCCGGGCTGCGGCTACCACGTCACCGATGCCCCGACGGCGCTGCCGCTCAACGGCCCGCTGGCCGGCTGGGAGTGGGCGGTGCAGCTGAACTACCTGGCGAGCCGCGACGGCGAGATCGAGGTGGGTCTCGCGGAGGGCGAGCCGGTGACCGTGCCGGTGCGGGCGGGGTTGAACACCGTCTACGTCAACCTCGACGGCGGTGGGCCGGACGTGCGGGTGCGCACGCTCGACCCGGAGCTGACGCTGTGCGTCGGGGTCGGGCCGGTCGGCGCGGTGGTCCCCAGGTCCTGAATTGCCGCGCGGTCATGCCGGTCCATGCGCGCTGCAAGTTTTCCCCAAGAACCGCCCGGCATTCTGCGTGGACACAGCCCGCAGACAGCCAGGAGCACGACATGAGCACTGCCGTTGCAACCCGCCCGGACACCCAGGACATGGTGGTCATCCACAACGTGTTCCGCCGCAATTTCGCCGCGCTGCCGACGGCGGTGCGGGCGGTGCCGGACGGTGACACCGAGCGGGCGGCCCGCGTCGTCGCCTTCGTCGACGAGATGACCGTGGCCCTGCACCACCACCACAGCGGCGAGGACGAGTTGATGTGGCCCCGGTTGCTGGACCGGGTGCCCACCGATCGTGCGCTGGTGCTGCGGATGGAGGAGCAGCACGAGCGGATCGGGGAACTGGTCGCACGGGTCGAATCGCAGGCAAGGGAGTTCGCCGCGGTCGCGTCGCCGGAGTCCGGTGCGCACCTGGCCGAGACGTTGACCGCGCTGACCGGTGCGCTGGACGAGCACCTCGCCGAGGAGGAGGCACGGATCCTGCCGCTGGTCGAGCAGGTGATGTCGGCCGCGGAGTGGGCCGAGCTGGGGGACCGGGGCCGGGAGTCGATCCCGGAGGAGCGCCGACTGGTGTTCCTCGGGTTCATGCTGCACGGCGCGACCGATCAGCAGCGCCGCGCGATCCTGTCGGAGGTGCCGTTGCCCGGACGTCTCGCCTGGCGGCTGCTCGGTCGGCGGGCGTTCGCCCGGGAGTACCGGGGGATCTACGGGGTCGCCCCCGCGTGAGATGTCAGGTGCGCGATCAGCTCCGACGCCGCCGCCCGGCCGCCGCGGTTCGCGCCGATGGTGCTGGCCGACGGTCCGTACCCGAGCAGGTGGATCCGCGGGTCCGCGGCCACCTGGGTCGCCAGCCGACCCGTCATGGTGATGCCGCCGCCGGGTCCGCGCAGTCGCAGCGGCGCCAGATGGTCGAGGGCACTGCGGAACCCGGTGCACCACAGGATCACGTCCGCCCGCTGGGCGGTGCCGTCGGCCCAGCGGACACCGTCGGCGGTGATCTCGTCGAAAATCGGAAGACGCTGCAGGACACCGCGTTCGCGGGCCGCCCGTAGCGCGGGAGTGAGCGGCAGTCCGGTCACCGACACCACCGAGCCCGGCGGCAGCCCACGTCGCACCCGGTCCTCGACGACCGCCACCGCGGCCCGTCCCTCCTCCCCGGTGAACGGTTCGTCGCGGAACTGCGGTTCGCGGCGGGTGACCCAGGTGGTGGTGGTGACGCGGGAGATCTCGTCGAGCAGTTGCACCGCCGAGATGCCGCCGCCGACCACCATCACGTGCCGGCCGGCGAACTCGTCCGCCGTCCGGTAGTCGCGGGTGTGCAGCTGCCGGCCGGCGAACAGTTCGGCGCCCCGGTACCGCGGGACGAAGGGGCGTTCCCAGGTGCCGGTGGCGTTGACGATCCCGCGGGCGGTCAGCGCGCCCGCGCTGGTCTCGAGGGTCAGCAGGCCCCCCGCGTCGTGGTCGCACACCACCCGGGTGTGCACCGGTCGGCGCACCGGCAGCGAAAAGCGGCGTTCGTACTCGGCGAAGTAGCGCGGCACCGCGTCCGCGGCCAGCACCTGGTCCGGCGCCTCGGCGCCGAGGACGTCGGTGAACGCCATGCCCGGCAGGTCGTGGACCCGGTTGACGGTGCTCAGGGTCAGCGACGGCCAGCGGAACTGCCAGGCGCCACCCGGTCCGGGTGCGTGGTCGAGCACGACGAACCGCAGTCCCGCGTCCGCCCCGAGGCGTTGCAGGTAGTACCCGGCGGACAGCCCGGCCTGACCGGCGCCGATCACCGCGACGTCGACGTGAGAATCCATGTTGGCGACCTCCCCGGGACAAACGGTACGGTCACAACCATGATCGGGACCAGCCGTGACGGCGACGTGGTGACAATCGAACTGCAGCGTGAGGACCGGCGCAACGCGCTCAACACCGAACTCTGCGTGCTGCTGCGCGACGCTGTCGACGAGGCCGTGGGCCAGGGTGCCCGGGTGATCGTGCTGACCGGTTCGGGCTCGGCGTTCTGCGCGGGCGCGGACCTGTCCGGCGACGTGTACGCGGACGGCTTCCTCGACACCCTGCTCGAGATGCTGCGCACCATCGACTCGGCGCCGGTGCCGGTGATCGCGGCGGTGAACGGTCCGGCGATCGGCGCGGGCACCCAGCTGACGCTCGCTTCGGACCTGCGCGTGGTGGCGCCCGACGCCTACTTCGCCGTTCCCGCAGCCAAACTCGGCATCTCGGTGGACAACTGGACCGTCAAGCGGCTGGTGGCCCTGGCCGGTGGCGGCCCGGCCCGCACGGTGCTGCTCGGCGCCGAGCGGCTGACCGCGGACGCCGCGTTCACCGCCGGGCTGGCCAACAAGATCGGCGACCTGGCCGTCGCGCAGGAGTGGGCGCAGCAGATCGCCGCCCTGGCGCCGCTGTCCCTGCGCCACCTCAAGCTCGTGCTCAACGACGACGGCACCCGCGCGGACGCCACCGAGGACCAGCGCGAGGCGCTGGTCGCGGCCTGGAGCAGCGAGGACATGGACGAGGCGCGGATGGCCCGCTTGGAGAAGCGCCGGCCGATGTTCCAGGGCAAGTAGCGGGACAGGGCGGCGGAATGGGAACGAAGAGCGCCTTCGCGGCGGGTGTCGCGCTGGCAGGGGTAGCGGCGTTGGTCCGGGCGGGCTGGGGTGTGCGGTCCCAGATCGGCGCGTCGACCTCGGCGATCGCCCCGCACGCGATGGGCTCGGCGCGGTACCGCGACCGGCGCTTCCACAACACCGAACCCAGCCGCCAGGTGGTCGGCGGCTCAGACTCGAGCATCTTCTCGGCGCTGCTCACCCGTGGCCGGCTGGGCCGGCCACGCCAGGCCATCCCGCTGGCCACGCCGCTGGCCCCCGCGGCCGCCGCCGACCTGGCCGTCACCTGGTACGGGCACGCCAGCGCGCTCATCGAGGTCGACGGGTACCGGGTGCTCACCGACCCGGTGTGGAGCGACCGGGTCTCGCCGTCCCGGCTGGTCGGGCCGCTGCGCCTGCACCCGACGCCGGTCGGGATCGAGGACCTGCCGAGGGTGGACGCCGTCGTCGTCTCCCACGACCACTACGACCACCTGGACAAGTCGACCGTCGAGGCACTGCTGCGCACCCAGACCGCACCGTTCGTGGTGCCGACCGGGATCGGCGCGCACCTGCGCAGCTGGCGGGTCCCCGAGGACCGGATCGTCGAACTGGACTGGGACCAGGAGGTCGTGCTCGGCGAGCTCACCGTCACCTGCACCGAGGCCCGGCACTTCTCCGGCCGCGGACTGGCCCGCAACACGACGCTGTGGTCGTCGTGGGTGATCCGCGGGCCGCGGCACCGCGCGTTCTTCGGCGGTGACACCGGGTACACCCCGCGGTTCGTCGAGATCGGGCAGCGGCACGGACCCTTCGACCTGACGCTGCTGCCGGTCGGCGCGTACGACGAGCACTGGCCCGACATCCACATGAACCCGGAGGAGGCGGTCCGGATGCACGCCGACCTCAACGCGGGCGACGACGCGGCCGGCGTGCTGGTCCCGGTGCACTGGGCCACCTTCAACCTGGCCTTCCATCCCTGGGCCGAGCCGGTGACGCGACTGCTGACGGCGGCGCGCGAGTCCGGCACCCGGGTCAGCGTGCCGATGCCCGGTCAGCGGATCGACGTGCTGCGGCCCGGCGTGCAGCGGCACTGGTGGCTCCGGCTGGCATAACCTGGCGTTCATGGCCAACGAGGACCTCCCGGGCGCATCCGTCGTGACCGCGCCCCTGCACGCCGACGTCGACCCGTCGGTGGGGCTGACCGCGGACCAGGTGGCCCGCCGCCGGGCCGACGGCCGGACCAACGACGTGCCCGGCCGGGCGAGCCGCTCGGTGCGGGACATCGTCCGTGCAAACGTCTTCACCCGGATCAACGCCATCCTCGGGGTGCTGTTGATCATCGTGCTCGCCACCGGGTCCGTCATCGACGGCATGTTCGGACTGCTGATCGTCGCGAACAGCGCCATCGGCATCATCCAGGAGGTCCGGGCCAAGCAGACCCTGGACAAGCTCGCGATCGTCGGCCAGGCCAGGCCGCAGGTCCGCCGCGACGGACAGTCGGTCACGGTGGCACCGAACGAGGTGGTGCTCGACGAGATCATCGAACTCGGTGCGGGCGACCAGATCGTCGTCGACGGGGCACTCGTCGAGGGCGAGGCGCTCGAGGTCGACGAGTCGCTGCTCACCGGCGAGGCCGACCCGGTGCACAAGACGCCCGGCGCGCAGATCCTCTCGGGCAGCTTCGTGGTGTCCGGCAGCGGCGCCTACCAGGCCACCAAGGTCGGCAAGGACGCCTACGCGGCGCGGCTGGCGGAGGAGGCCAGCAAGTTCACGCTGGTGCACTCGGAACTGCGCAGCGGCGTCGACAAGATCCTCCGGTTCATCACCTACCTGATGATTCCGGCGGGCCTGATGATCGTCTACAACCAGCTCTTCGTCAGCAAGCAGGCACTGCCCGACGCGCTCAACGGCATGGTGGCCGCGCTGGTCCCGATGGTGCCCGAGGGCCTGGTGCTGATGACCTCCCTCGCGTTCGCGGTCGGCGTCGTCCGCCTCGGCCGGCGGCAGTGTCTGGTGCAGGAACTGCCCGCGATCGAGGGCCTGGCCCGGGTCGACGTGGTGTGCGCCGACAAGACCGGCACCCTCACCGAGAACGGGATGCGCCTGTCCGAGCTGCGGGTCCTCGGCGACGGGGGAGAGGCGGTGGTGCGTGATGCGCTGGCCGCCCTCGCCGGGGACGACCCGCGTCCCAACGCCAGCATGCTGGCGATCGCCGAGGCGATCGACCACGACCCGGGCTGGACCTCGACCGGGATCGCGCCCTTCACGTCCGCCAAGAAGTGGAGCGGAATCTCCTACGGCGACAACGGGAACTGGGTGCTCGGCGCGCCCGACGTGCTGCTCGACCCGGCCAGCGACCCCGCCCGTCAGGCGGAGGAGGCCGGCGCGCGGGGCCTGCGGGTGCTGCTGCTGGGCAGCAGCGACCTGCCGGTGGACGCCGCCGCCGCGCCCGGCCGGGTCACCCCGCGGGCGCTGGTGATCCTCGAGCAGCGGGTGCGGCCCGACGCCGCCGAGACCCTGGAGTACTTCGCCGAGCAGCATGTGTCCGTCAAGGTCATCTCCGGCGACAACGCGGTCTCGGTCGGTGCCGTGGCCAGCTCACTGGGCCTGCCCGGCGGTGACCGTCCCGTCGACGCCCGCGAGTTGCCTTCCGGGCGAGAGGAACTCGCGGACGCGCTCGACGAGGCGACCACCTTCGGCCGGGTCCGGCCGGACCAGAAGCGGGAGATGGTCGGCGCGCTGCAGTCGCGCGGCCACACCGTCGCGATGACCGGCGACGGCGTCAACGACGTGCTCGCGCTCAAGGATGCGGACATCGGGGTGGCGATGGGCTCGGGCAGCGCGGCCACCCGCGCGGTGGCGCAGATCGTGCTGCTGGACAACAAGTTCGCCACCCTGCCCTACGTGGTGGGCGAGGGCCGCCGGGTGATCGGCAACATCGAGCGCGTCTCCAATCTGTTCCTCACCAAGACCGTCTACTCGGTGCTGCTGGCCCTGTTGATCGGGCTGTCCGGCCTCCTGTCCCAGGTGCTGCACTTCGACCCGCTGCCGTACCCGTTCCTGCCTCGGCACGTCACCATCGCGGCCTGGTTCACCATCGGCATCCCGGCGTTCATCCTGTCGCTGGCGCCGAACAACGAGCGCGCTCGCACCGGCTTCGTCTCGCGGGTGATGCGGTTCGCGGTGCCGTCGGGCGTGGTGATCGGGGTGGCGTCGTTCGTGTCCTACGTGCTGGTCTATGCCGGTCCCGAGTCCACGCCGACCCAGCAGGTCCAGGCCAGCACCACGGCGCTGATCACCCTGATCATGATCGCGCTGTGGGTGCTGGCCATCGTCGCGCGGCCGTACGTGTGGTGGAAGATCGTGCTGATCGCGGGGTCGGTGGGCGGCTACCTGGTGCTCTTCGCGCTCCCGTTCACCCGCGAGTTCTTCAAGCTGGACCCGTCCAACATCGCCGCCACCACCACCGCGATCGTCTGCGGCGGCGTGGGGATCGTGTTGGTGGAGCTGGGCTGGTGGGTGTCCGGACTGCTGTCCGGCGACAAGCGCCGCGTGTTCTCGCTTCCTGAGTCTCCGGCGGGCTGACCAGCACGCTCCACCTGTGGCGTGCGTCCGGCAAAGCTGTGAGACTGGGTCTGAGCGGGGGGACCGCCCCTCGACGACAGGCGCCCGGTCCGGGCGTCGGAGGAGGAACCACGATGGGCTTCATGGATACGCTGAAGGGCCTCTTCGGCAAGGGACAGCAGCTCGCCTCTGAGCACTCGGACAAGATCGAGGGCGCGATCGACAAGGCCGGCGACATCGTCGACCAGAAGACCGGCGGCAAGTACGCCCAGCACGTCGACAAGGCGCAGGACGCAGCCAAGAAGGTCATCCCGCCGAAGCAGTAGTCCGCGAGAAGCCGGCCACACTCAGGAGCCGCAATGCCCGTCAGACCGCCCTCCGCCGGATACACCGTGGAGCTGCTCTTCGACCGGGACTGCGGCTTCTGTGTGTACTGCGCCGGGTGGCTGCAGCGACTGGACCGCCGCGGCCGGGTCACGGCGACGGCGCTGCAGCAGCCCGGCGCGACGGAGCATTTCGGCGTGAGCAAGGACGAGGCGCTCGAACGGGCCTGGGCGGTGGACTCCCGCGGCGACCGGTACGCGGGCGCCGGCGCGATCAACGCGGCACTGTCCGGGGTGATCGGCAGCCGAATGCCGTTGTACATCTATCGAATTCCCGGGATCCGGCAGGTACAGGACCTGGCCTACCGGATGGTCGCCGCCAACCGGCACCGACTGCCCGGCAGGGGCGGCAGCTGCGCGGTCGGCTGACGGATGGACATCACCAGCCTGCTCTTCGTGGTCATCGCGGCCATCGTCGTCGCCGGGTTCGCCAAGCGCCTCGACTTCCAGGTTCCCCTGGTGCTCGTCACGATCGGCGCGGCGGCGTCCTTCGTGCCCGGCGTTCCGTCACTGGAGATCGCGCCCGAACTGATGCTCGGGGTGGTGCTGCCCCCGCTGCTGTACTCGGCGGCCCTCGACTTCTCCTTCAACACCTTCCGCCGCAACCTCGGGTCGATCCTGCGGCTCGGCATCGGCATGGTGCTGGTGACCACCCTGGCGGTGGGGTTCTTCGCCGACTGGCTGGTGCCGGAGTTCACCCTCGGCGCCGCGCTGGTGCTCGGCGCGGTGGTGGCCCCGCCCGACGCGGTCGCCGCGGTCGCGGTCGGCCGGCGGCTCGGCCTGCCGACCCGGATCATGGCCATCCTCAAGGGCGAGAGCCTGGTCAACGACGCGACGGCGCTGACCCTGTTCGCGCTGACCACGGCCGCGGTGACGGGCCGGAAGATCGCCATCGACTCGCCGGTCGCGTTCTTTCTCTACGAGACCGCGGGCGGGGTGCTGGTCGGGCTGGCCTTCGCGGTGGCGGTCCGGTTGGTGCGGTCCCGGATCGAGGACTCCCCGATGGAGACGGTGCTGGGTCTGGTGCTGCCGTTCACCGCGTACCTCGCGGCCGAGGAGATCCACGCCTCCGGGGTGCTCGCCGTCGTCACGGCCGGGTTCGTGATGGGGCGCAGCGCCGGCGACGAGTCGGTGGCGACGCGGATCCAGGAACGATCGGTGTGGCCGACCGTCGACCTGGTCCTCGAGACGTTCGTCTTCGCGTACATCGGCCTGCAGCTGAAGTCGGTGGTCGAGGACGTGCGTGCCGACGGGCTGCCGGTGTTGCACGTGTTCGGGTACGGGCTGGTGGTGCTGGCCCTGGTCATGGTGGTGCGCCCGGCCTGGATCTTCCTGAACTGGGGTCGGCGCCGGGCTACCAGTTCGATCGTCAGCAGGCGCGGCGGTTCCCGGCCGGGCGACCCGCTGAACTGGCGGCAGAACCTGGTGGTGTCGTGGGCCGGGATGCGCGGCGTCGTCACCCTCGTCGCGGCGTCCGGCGTACCGCTGGTGACGTTGGCCGGCGATCCGTTCCCGGGCCGCGGGGTCATCCAGGCTGTCGCCTTCACCGTCGCCGTCGGGACCCTGCTGATCCAGGGGTCGACGCTGCCGCTGCTGATCCGGAAACTCGACGTCGCCGACCCGGACGAGGAGCGCCGCACCGAGGAGCAGGTTGCCTATGCGCGCAAGGTCTCCCTCGAGGCCGCCGAGCAGTCGCTGCGGGACGTGCTCGAGGATCCGCCGAAGGGCGTGGCGAGCAAGGAGATGCTGGAGGTCGCGGAGCGGGTCCGGCGCTCGGCCGAGGCCCGGATGGCGGCGGACCTGGTGGAGGACGTCGGCGAGCACGAGGTCAAGGCGATGCAGGCCAGTGCGCTGTTCAACCGGCTGCGCAGCCGGGTGCTCAAGGCCCAGCGCCGGGCGCTGCTCGCGGCCCGGGACTCCGGCGACCTCGACGACGAGGTGCTCCGCAGGGTGCTGGAAACGCTCGACATGGAGGAGGCGGTGGCGGAGGCCCGTGTGCAGCGACAGCGCTGGTGACGGCGCGTGGTCGCGGTGGGCGGGCCTCCGCTGTCGTAGCGTCGTGGTCATGACCACGACCACTCCCACCCTCGCCGACCACCACCACGACGACCGCCTCGCCTTCTGGGCGGCAGCCCCCGCCGGGGCGCAGCAGGACTGGGTCGACCGCGACACCCAGCGGTACTTCCGTCCGCCCTACGTGGGGACCCGCGGATGGGTGGGGGTGTACCTCGACGTGAGCGTGGACTGGGACGAGGTGGCGGACATCGTCGAGGACGCGTACCGCACGGTGGCGCCGCGCACCCTGGTGACCAGGCTGGACGCGGAGACCCCGTGAGCACAACGGTTCTCGCCCTGCTGGGGGTGGTCGCGGTGGCCGTCGTGGTCGGCATCGTGGTGGTGTGGCTGCGCACCCGGCAGGCGCTCACCACCCCCGCGGAGCGCGCGGTGCACGACACCCTGCACACCGCGTCCCTGGCCGCCCGACCGCTGCGCCGCGGACTGGACGCGACCTCGGCAGCCGAGGCCGCCCCGTACCTGCGCCAGCTCACCGGTGGCGCGGCCCTGGCGATCGCCGACGCCGAGGGTCGGCTGCTGGTCTGGCACGGACCGCACCAGCAGCTCTCCGAGGCGTTCGGGGCGGCGGCGGCCCGCGCGGTCGTGGGAGAACGGCAGGTCCTGGTCGAGCAGGCCGAACTCGGCGCCACCGCGGTCCGGGCGTTGATCGCGCAGCCGCTGCTGGTCGAGGACGCCGGGGTGATCGGGGTGCTCGGCGTGGTCGCCACCACGGATCCGGGGCCGGGGGTGCTCGGCGCCGTCACCGAGGTGGCCCGGTACGCGAGCAGCCAGATCGAGCTGGCCGAACTCGACGCGTCGCGCGCCAGGCTGGACCGGGCGGAGGTCCGGGCGCTGCGGGCGCAGATCAGCCCCCACTTCATCTACAACGCGCTCAACACGGTGGCGTCGTTCGTGCGGACCGACCCGGCCCGCGCCCGGGAGCTGATCCTCGAGTTCGCCGACTTCACCCGGTACTCGTTCCGGTCCGCGGGGGAGTACACGCTCCTCGCCGACGAGCTGCGCAACATCGACCGCTACCTCACCCTCGAACGTGCCCGGTTCGGCAGCGCGCTCGAGGTGCGGCTGCAGGTGGCACCCGAGGTGCTCAACGTGGTGCTGCCGTTCCTGGCATTGCAGCCGCTGGTGGAAAACGCTGTCCGGCACGGTCTCTCCGGCCAGCAGCACGGCGGCACGGTCACCATTGTCGCGGCGGACGAGGGCACGGACTGCGTGATCAGCGTGGAGGACGACGGCGTCGGGATGGATCCGGACGTGCTGCGCTCGGGATCCCTGGACGCCGTCGAGTCCGGTCCCGGCCGGCCCAGCGCGAAGGAGTCCGCACACGTGGGCCTGGCCAACGTCGACGACCGGTTGCGAGCGGCGTTCGGCAACGACTACGGCCTGGTGGTGGAGACCGCGCCGGGGGCGGGCACCAAGGTCAGCATGCGGGTGCCCAAGTTCCGCGCCGGAATCCGGGCATGACCGGCGGGCATGGCACGATGGATTCGTTGTGACGCAGAATGCCGAGGGGACCCGCGAGGCCCCACTGACGGTGCTGGCCGTGGACGACGAGCGACCCGCTCTCGACGAGCTGGCCTACCTGCTGCGCGCGCAGGACGGCGTGGGGGAGATCCTCACCGCGGGCGACGCGACGACGGCGCTGCGGGTGATCAAGGACCGGCTCGGACACGCCGCCCCCATCGACGCGGTCTTCCTCGACATCAACATGCCCGGCCTGGACGGCCTCGAGCTGGCCGGGGTGCTCGCCGCGTTCGTGCGCCCGCCGGTGGTGGTGTTCGTGACCGCCCACGACGACCGCGCGGTCGACGCCTTCGATCTCGGCGCCGTGGACTACCTGCTCAAGCCGCTGCGCGAGGAGCGGCTGGCGGAGTCGGTGCGCCGGATCCTCGCGCAGCGTCAGCAGCGCGGACCGCAGGTCGAGGCGGCCGGCACCGAGCCCGACGCCGACGAGGTCATCCCCGTGGAGCTGGGTGGGGTCACCACCCTGGTGCGCCGCTCGGCGGTGGCATGGGTGGAGGCGGACGGCGACTACACGCGGCTGCACACCGCGTCCGGCTCGCACCTGGTGCGAATCCCCATCTCCGCGTTGGAGTCCCGGTGGCAGCCGGCCGGCTTCCTGCGGGTGCACCGCTCCTACCTGGTGGCGCTGCCGCTGGTCACCGGAATCCGCACCGCGGGCACCGGCATCGTGGTGTGCCTGCGCGCCACCGCCGACGGCCCGACGGTGGAACTGCCGGTGAGCCGTCGCCACACCCGCGAACTCAAGGACCGGCTGGTGCGGGCGCCCCGGCAGAGTTGGTCTCCCCGGTGAGCGTCGCCGACGGCCCGCCCCGGGCCCGGCAGCGGGTGGTCCTCGCGGACCGGCACGGGGCCCGCGTGGTGAGGACCCGGGTGGAGGTCCAGGAACAGACCGAGGTGGGCGAGGTGATGGTCCGGGCGCTGGTGCGCGCGCAACTCGGACTGGCACTGCGGATCGCGGTGCTCGCCGCGGCGCTGCTGGGCCTGATCCCGCTGCTGGTGCTCGCGTTCCCGGCGCTGAGCGGCGTCGCGGTCTTCGGGATCCGGCTGCCGTGGCTGGTGCTCGGGGTGGCGGTGTACCCGCTGCTCTACGGTGTCGCCCGGCTCTACTGCCGGCTGGCCGAACGCACCGAGCAGGAATTCGTCGACCTGGCCGACGACTGAGCGGGCAGCCATGTCCGGTCAGCCGCTCCCCGTCGTCACACTTCTGGTCCTGGTGGTCGCCGCCGTCGCGACCGTCGTCATCGGGTTGTACGGAGTCCGGTTGGCGCGCACCACCTCCGACTTCCTGGTGGCCTCGCGCAGCGTCGGCCCACGCCTGAACGCCGCCGCCATCTCCGGCGAGTACCTGTCGGCCGCCTCGTTCCTGGGCGTCGCCGGGCTGATCGCCAAGTACGGCGCGGACGCGCTGTGGTATCCGGTCGGGTTCACCGCCGGCTATCTCGGGCTGCTGCTGTTCGTGTCGGCGCCGCTGCGCCGTTCGGGGGCCTACACAGTGCCGGACTTCGCCGAGTTCCGGCTCGGCTCGGTGCGGTTGCGCCGGCTGGCCATGCTGGTGGTGGTGGTGATCTGCATCCTCTACATGGTGCCGCAGTTCCAGGGCGCCGGGCTGACGCTGGGCATCCTGCTCGGGATCCCGGCGTGGGTGGGCGCGCTGGTGGTCGGGCTGATCGTGATCGGGAACGTGGTCGGCGGCGGGATGCGGTCGGTCACCTTCGTGCAGGCCTTCCAGTACTGGCTCAAGCTCACCGCGGTCGCGGTGCCGGCCGTGGTGCTGTCGGTGCACTTCTTCGGCGGCGCATACGATCTGGGGTCACCCGCGCCGCCGACCGTCGGCGCGCGCACCACCGTCGACATCACCACCGACGTCGTCGTGCAGGTCTCGGAGACGCTGCACGCGCAGGTGAACGGGACCGTCGACGACGCGCCGGTCGAGGGCCCGGTCTCGCTCGGCCCCGGCGAACACGAACTCGGCGCCGGTACCGTGCTGGTGCTCGACGCGGGCGCGCCGGTGCCGGTGGTGGCGGGCGCCCCCGCCACCGAGGTGCAGTGGCTCGAGCCCGGCTGGGGGTTCGGCGGGTCCCACCCGATCTACCAGGTCTACTCCCTGATGATCGGGATCTTCCTGGGCACCATGGGATTACCGCACGTGCTGGTCCGCTTCTACACCAACCCGGACGGCCGGACGGCCCGCGCCACCTCGCTCGCGGTGATCGGCCTGCTCGGCGTGTTCTACCTGTTCCCAACGCTGCTGGGCGCCTTCGCCCGGCTGTGGGTGCCGCAACTGCTCATCACCGGGGCCTCCGACGCCGCCGTGCTGCTGCTGCCGGGATCGGTGTTCTCCGGTCTCGGCGGCCAGTTGCTGGCGGCGCTGGTCGCGGCGGGTGCGCTCGCGGCGTTCCTGTCCACCTCCTCGGGCCTGCTGGTCAGCGTCGCGGGCGTGCTGAGCACCGACGTGCTGCGCGGGCGGGTGCGCGACTTCCGGCTGGCGGCGGTACTGGCCGGGGCGATCCCGCTGGTGCTGGCGGTCGGGGTGGTCTCGCTGGACCTCTCGCGCACCGTCGGTCTCGTGTTCGCGGTGGCGGCGTCGACGCTGTGCCCGCTGCTGGTGCTGGGCATCTGGTGGCGCGGGCTGACCGCAGCCGGGGCGGCGGTCGGGATGGTGGTCGGCGGCCTGGTGTCGGGGTTGGCGGCGGCGGTGACGGTCGCGGGCGGCGTCGGCGGCGGACTGTGGGGCGGCTGGCCCGCCGCGCTGGTCGGCTACCCGGCCGCGGTGAGCGTGCCGCTGGCGTTCGCGGTGATGGTGCTCGTCAGCCGGGCGACGCGCGGCCGGGTGCCCGCCGGAGTGGGGCTGATCTTCACCCGGATGCACGCGCCGGAGCGGCTCGACGTGGGCTCCGACCGGGCGACGGAGCTGCGTTCCCGCTAGCCGTTCGTCGCACTCGGCCGACCGCCTGGCGCCCATCTCGACTCCTCGACGTGTGACCGCTGCCACAGGCTGCGGCTGTGACCTGTATCTCACTAGCGTCATCGGTCAACCGCTCCATCCACGTACCCCGCTCGAGGAGTTCGCAGTGACCACAGCCGATGTGATTCCGGAAGGCTCGCCCGAACGGGCGGCACCGGACGAGCAGGCCTTCATCGACATGCAGGCGAGCCCGGAGTTCCAGGACCTCCGACGCCGGCTGCGGAACTTCGTGTTCCCGATGACGGCCTTCTTCCTGCTCTGGTACGCCGTCTACGTGCTGCTGGCGACGTACGCCGGCGACTTCATGGCCACCAAGGTCATCGGGAACGTCAACCTCGGCCTGATCCTCGGACTCGGCCAGTTCGTGACGACCTTCGTGATCACCGGCCTCTACGTGCGGTTCGCGAACCGTGAACTCGATCCGCGGTCCTCGGCGATCCGCGAAGAACTGGAAGGCCCGCAGCTGTGAACACCATCCTCGCGGCATCGTCGGCCGATGTCGGCAACCCGATGCTCAACATCGCCATCTTCGTGGCCTTCGTCGTCATCACCATGACCATCGTGATCCGCGCCAGCCGCACCACCACCAAGGCGTCGGACTTCTACACCGGCGGCGCCCAGTTCTCCGGCCCGCAGAACGGGTTCGCGATCGCGGGCGACTACCTGTCGGCGGCGTCCTTCCTCGGCATCGCCGGCGCCATCGCGGTCTACGGCTACGACGGCTTCCTCTACTCGATCGGATTCCTGGTGGCCTGGCTGGTGGCCCTGCTGCTGGTCGCGGAGTTGTTGCGCAACACCGGCCGGTTCACCATGGCGGACGTGCTGAGCTTCCGGCTCAAGCAGCGGCCGGTGCGGATGGCCGCGGCGCTGTCCACCCTGGTGGTCTCGCTGTTCTACCTGCTCGCCCAGATGGCAGGCGCCGGCGGACTCGTCGCGCTGCTGCTCGACATCCACGACAAGGTCGGCCAGGCGATCGTGGTGACCGTGGTCGGCCTGCTGATGATCGTCTACGTGCTGATCGGCGGCATGAAGGGCACCACCTACGTGCAGATGGTCAAGGCCGTGCTGCTGATCCTCGGCGCGGGCATCATGTTCGTGCTGGTCCTGTTCGCGGTGAAGGGCAACTTCTCGCAGCTGCTCGCCGACGCGCAGGCCATGGTCAACAGCTCCACCAACGAGGCGGTCGCGGGCCGGGACGTGCTGGCGCCGGGCGCCAAGTACGGTCTCAGCTCGATGACGCGACTCGACTTCATCTCCCTCGGCCTCGCGCTGGTCCTCGGCACCGCCGGCCTGCCGCACGTGCTGATGCGCTTCTACACCGTGCCCACCGCGAAGGAGGCCCGTCGCTCGGTCACCTGGGCCATCGGCCTCATCGGCGCCTTCTACCTGTTCACCCTGGTGCTCGGCTACGGCGCCGCGAAGCTGGTCGGACCCGACGCCATCCTGGCCGCGCCCGGCAAGGAGAACTCGGCGGCGCCGCTGCTGGCCTTCGAGCTCGGCGGCACGGTCTTCCTGGCGATCATCTCCGCGGTCGCGTTCGCCACCATCCTGGCCGTGGTCGCGGGCCTGGCGATCACCGCGTCGGCGTCCTTCGCCCACGACATCTACGCCAGTGTCATCAAGCGCGGCAACGCATCCGAGGAGGAGCAGGTCCGGGTCTCGCGGATCACCGTGGTGGTCATCGGCCTGGTGTCGATCGTGCTCGGCATCCTGGCGATGGGGCAGAACATCGCCTTCCTGGTGGCGCTGGCCTTCGCGGTCGCGGCGTCGGCGAACCTACCGACCCTGCTGTACTCGCTGTTCTGGAAGGGATTCAACACCACGGGCGCGCTGTTCAGCATCTACGGTGGCCTGCTCAGCTGCCTGACGCTGATCGTCTTCTCGCCGGCCGTCTCCGGCACTCCGACCTCGATGTTCCCCGACGCCGACTTCGCCTGGTTCCCGCTGGCGAACCCCGGCATCGTGTCCATCCCGCTGGCCTTCGTGCTGGGCATCGTCGGCACCTACGTGGGCCGTAAGAAGCTCGAGGACGCGGGCAAGCAGGCCGAGATGGAGGTGCGCTCCCTGACCGGCGTCGGCGTGGAGAAGGCGGTCGCGCACTGACGCGACCGGATCGTCCCTGCGGACGCGAAACGTGCCCCGCACCTGGTACCCCCTGTACCCGGGTGCGGGGTGCTTCGTTTCCGCGTTGGCTACCATGCGTCAATGGCAAAGCTGAAGGTCTCGGTCGACGTTCCCCTCGCGCCCGAGGTGGCGTGGGAAAAGGCAAGTGCCCTGACCGAATTCGATCGGTGGCTCAAGATCCACGACGGCTGGCGCAGCCAGATTCCCGAGCACCTCGCGACGGGCACCACCGCGGAGTCGGTGGTCTCGGTCAAGGGGCTCCGCAACCGGGTCAAGTGGGTCCTGACCGGCTACACGCCGCCGCGCAACCTGGTCCTCGCGGGTGACGGCAAGGGCGGCGTCAAGATCAAGATGACCCTGTCGGTGCGGTCCAAGGGGGCCGGCTCGGAGGTGGAACTCGACATCGACCTCGGCGGAGCCCCGCTGTTCGGCCCTATCGGATCCGGCGTGGCGCGGGCGCTCAAGGGCGACATCGAGGCTTCGCTGCGCACCTTCGTCTCGTTGTACTCGTAAGCCGTTCGAGGACAGGGTTACTCGAGAACGGGGGCGTCGCCGGTGTCGATGAGCCAGGTCTGGGCGAGCCGATCCAGGGTCCCGTCCGCGTAGAGCGAGTCCACCGCGGCCGACGCGCACGGAGTCATCGGGCTGTTCTTCTCCAGTACCAGGCCGAAGAACTCGGTGACGGAGTTCGGTCGTGGGAACTGGCCCACCAGAGCGCTGTTCGGCAGACCCGACTCGGTGATCTGAAATCCGGTGGGGATGTCCACGACGAGGGCGTCGATGGTCCCGGCGGTGAGCGCGGCCTTCGCGTCGTCGGTGGTGTCGAACTCGACGGGCGGCTGCGCGGGCCGGATGGTCCCGGTGATCGCGGCCAGGCTGGTGGAGCCGCGCTGGGCGCCGAGCCGGTAGGGAGTCAGGTCGTTGAGGTTGCGGGCGGTGGCGGCCGGGGTACCGCTCATCGCGACGATCGACTGCGCCACTGCGTAGTACGGCGAGGAGAAGTCGACGGCGTCGCGGCGCTCGCCGACGATGGTGAACTGGTTGATGTCGAAGTCGAAGTCCTTGGGGCCCGGCGCCATTGCCTCGCCCCACGGCACCCGGACGAACTCCACCTGCCGGGCCTGGTAGCCGAGTTTCTCGTAGACCGCCTTCGCGACCGCGCCCTCGAAGCCCGTGCCGTTGGCGGGGTTGTCACCGACGAACCACGGCTCGTAGGCCGGCGAGTCCGTCGCGATGGTGAGCGTGCCCTTCTTGACGGTGGCCTCGCTGCTCGGTCCGCAGGTACTGACCGCGGCGGTCGACGGCAGCTTGGTGAAGGCGACCGGATACTTGGTCGAGGTGGCGCCGGCGTCGATGTCCGCGTTGGTGGTGGCGGTCGAACATCCGCTCAGCGTCAGCGCGGAAACCGCTACGAGGGTGAGCATGACGGGGCGATGTCCGATTCGGCGCACCCGGACATAGTGCATGGACTGTGGGTCCGGGGCAACAGTGGGTCGGCGTTCGGCCGCCCACTGTTGCCCGTCGTCGCCCCCGGGAGTTTCCTTGGCTAGCTGGATTCTTCGATCTCGCCGGGCTGCCAGGCCTTGTCGAACCACGGCTGCAGCGGGCCGTAGATGCGAAGGACCGGCCACCAGCTCTTGTCGGCGACGGTCTGGATCCAGTTCGCTTCCTTCCCGGCCGGCGCGCTCGGTCCGAACCACAGCACGATCGACCCGTCCTGCTCCTCCTGGACGGTGCCGGTGAGGCTCATCAGGCTCGGGTACGGGTTGTCCGTCTGCAGCAGCGACCGGGTCTGGGTGTCGTAGACGTCGACCGACCAGAAGTTCTTCGCCGGGGGGTTCGGGGGGAGCACGAGCCGGTAGGTCTTCGCGCCGTCCAGCAGGCGCCCCTGCGAGTCCTGGGCCGTGTAGGTGTAGGCGGAGCCCGCCCCCACCTGGGCATGGGCCATCGCCGGCGTGATGACGGTGGCGGCGTAGTGGAACAGTGTCCTGGCGTCGAGCATCCGGGCCTGTCCCCGCAGGAATTCGTAACTGCCCCCGACGAATGCCTCCTTCCAGGATCCGCCGTCGAAGGTGAAGTTCTCCGCGCCGCGCGGGAAGTACAGCAGCGCGCGGCTCATGCCCGCGGCCGTCTTCGCCGCCGAGTCGAGGACCGCGGCCATACGCTCGTCCGGCGCGAAGGGACGCCCGTGCTCGATGCCGATGGCGGCGAGCTGCCCGGCCCGCTCGGGGTCGAGTGAGCCGGACGGCTCCTCCTGGACGAGTTCGTCGATCTCGTGGAAGAAGGAGACGTCGTTGGAGTGGACGGTGTTGAACACCTTCTCCGCGAGGTTGACGAAGGTCATCTCGGGGGGCGCGCCCGCGTCGGAGAGCCGGTACACCCGGGACTGCTTGACGGCCTCGATCCCGTCGAGCGCGCGGATGACCACCCAGTTGGTGAAAGTGGGTGTGCGACAGATGAAGTAGCCGTCGGGCTCGTCGCCGGTGTAGCCGGGCGGGAGGAACAGGTACTTTCCGCCCTGCCCCTTGTCCGGCCCGGCGATGCCCATGTCCGTCACGTACCGGAACCAGAAGTCGTCGACGACGCACAGGGAGTTCGTCGGCGGCTCGATGACCACCGGCCCGTCGTGCAGGTCGATGAACATCGTCCCGTACGCGGTCGCGGTGTTCGGGGTCAGGAAGAAGCTTGCCGAGTTGGCCCGGGGATCGGTCACGCCGAGGACGTTCAGACCGTCGACGCCGACGCTGCGAAGGCCGTGCCGCATCGCCACCAGGGACGCGCCCGGTACGGCGTTGAGGAAGGAGTCGACGCCACGCATGAAGTCCAGGCCGTCGTACAGCGCGCGGGTCGAGTCGGGCAGCGGTACACCGTCGAAGAACTCGAACGTGCCCAGTGGTGACTCCACCCGGTCCGGAACGCCGATCTTGTTCAGTTCCGCAGTCAGGTCAACCTTTGCTTTGTCCATGCCTCGCCGCTCCTGAGTTCAGACCAGTGGAGACCTCAGGATCCAGGAGGAGGAGTCGCCCGTGCCTCATCCCGCGGGGGTGAAAGTGGAGGAATGGCGCTCCGTACGGCGCGGCCTGCCCGGCAGGCGCTCGCCCTACCGGCAGATGTGGTGCCCTCGGCAGGATTCGAACCTGCGACCTACCCTTTAGGAGAGGGTTGCTCTATCCCCTGAGCTACGAAGGCGTCGTGTGTGTACACACACCGCAGCGGAGTCTATCCGACTCCCCGTCACGGCGTCGTCGGCACCTGCTCCTGGCCGGGCGCCGCCGTCCCGCGGTGGAAACCCTTCACGTCGTAGAGCCGGGTCACCACCAGGCCGAGCAGGAGCCCGACCAGCAGCCCCACTCCGGTCATTCCGACCGCGTGGGTGAGGTCCGCGCCGCCGTCGAAGTAGAGCAGCGCCCGGGCGCCCAGGAACACCTGGTGCATGGGCTCGAAGTTCGCCAGCCAGCCGAACAGCGGCGGCGTCGCCTCGATCGGGATGGTGGCGCCGGAGGAGGGCAGGCCGAGGATCACGAACAGGATGAGGTTGACCAGCAGCCCCGCGGTGCCGAAGGCGGCCAGTACCGACAGCGCGGTGACGCCCACCGCGGTGATGGCGAACGCGCCGTACAGCCACAGCCCGAGGCCGTGCGGGACCGGCATGCCCAGTGCCCGGCCGATCCCGACGTAGAGCCCGGACACCAGCGGGGCCAGCACCAGCATCACCGCCCACTTGACCAGCAGGGTGTGCAGCCGCGAGATCTCGACGGCGGGGTTGTGCACGTACCGGGGGCCGAACTCGGTCGGCGCGAAGCCCAGCGCGGCGTCGACCAGGGAGTGCACGATCATGCCGCCGGTGAAGCCGGCCAGCAGGAGTAGCAGCGCGTAGTAGAAGGCGGACAGCCCGCTGCCGGTGCCCGCGGGCAGCGGGTGGAACGGCGTGGTGACCACGTTGATCGGGGTGGCCAGGGTCAGCCGGGCGGCGCCGGCGACCTGCGGGGCGCCCGCCATGCCCGCCAGCTGGGCGTTGACCTGCTCGGTGAGCTGCCGCCCGACCGTCGCGTTCACCTCGTCGAGCGCGCGCTGAGTGACGCCGGTGACGAGTCCCGCGCTGTACGTCCCGGCGCGGGGGTTGGTGTAGACGGTGATGATCGGTTTCTCGACGTCGCCGGGCACCACGCTGGCCTCGGCGAGGATCAGCAGGCGCTTGCTGAAGTCGCTGGGGATCACGATCGCGCCGTAGAGGTCGCCGTCGGCGAGCCGCTGCTGCGCCTGCGCGATGCCGATCCGCTGCAGGTCGATCTTGTCGGCGGGGATGTTTGCGACCAGTCCGTCGGTGATCTGGTTGCCGAAGTTCACCGGCTCCGCCCCCGGCGTGGCGGGGGTGTCGCCCTCGTCCTGGTTGACGAGCGCGATCGGGAAGTCGTGCAGTTCCTCCTGCGCGTCGAGGACGCCGCCCAGGTAGAGCCCGGCGAGCAGCGACATCAGGGCGCTGACCACCACCAGCGGCGCCAGCCAGAACCGGGCCGTGCGCAGTACGGATTCGGTCGATGCCACTGGTCGTCGCCTTCCGCCGAGGGACTCGGGACTGGTGCCCGAGACGATTCTGGCACCGCACCCGCACCAGACGGTGCGGACACGGTGCCAGATCTGCGGCAATCGTAGGGGAGCGGCTAGCGCGCGGCGACCGCCTCCGGCTCGGACGGCGCGGGTGCCTGGAGGTCGCGCTCGAGCTTCGCGCCCTCGATGTCGATGTTCGGCAGGATCCGGTCCAGCCACATCGGCAGCCACCACGCCTTGTCGCCGAGCAGGGCCAGCACCGCCGGAATGATCACCATCCGGACGATGAAGGCGTCGAAGAACACCGCCGCGGCGAGCGCGAAGCCGATCGACTTGATGAACGAGTTGGGTTCGGCCATGAACGCGCCGAACACAAAGATCATGATCAGC
This sequence comes from Rhodococcus sp. P4_C10, assembly GCF_056402135.1. Classification (NCBI taxonomy): domain Bacteria; kingdom Bacillati; phylum Actinomycetota; class Actinomycetes; order Mycobacteriales; family Nocardiaceae; genus Rhodococcus; species Rhodococcus sp. P4_C10. The sequence continues at coordinate 265,349 of NZ_JBFUHZ010000010.1, forward strand.
GCGGCCGCGGTGACGACGCGGGAACCATGGCTGAAGCCGATGGTGATCGCGTCCTTCGCGGACGCCCCGTGCACGTACTCCTCGCGCATGCGGGTCACCAGGAACACCTGGTAGTCCATCGCCAGCCCGAACACCACACCGATCAGGAAGATCGGCATGAAGCTGACCAGCGGCTGCGGGTTGCCGACCAGTCCGCCCCACCCGTTCTGGAAGATCGCCACGGTGGCGCCGAAGGTCGCGAGCACGCTGAGCAGGAAGCCCAGGGTCGCGGTCAGCGGCACCAGGATCGACCGGAACACCAGCATCAGCAGCAGGAACGCCAGGCCGACGACCACCGCGAGGTACGGCACCAACGCGTTCAGCAGGGTGTCCGAGATGTCGGTCTCGATCGCGGTCTGCCCGGTGACGCCGTAGTTGACGCCGATCTGCTCGTGCAGGCCGGCCTCGCCGTCGCGGAGGGACTGCATCAGGTCGACCGTGCTCTGGTCGGTCGGCGCGCCGGCCGGGGTGACCATGATCTGCGCGGTGTCGCCGGCCGGGTTGACGCCGATGATCTGCGCGTTGGTGACGTCGGGCTGACCGGCGACCGCGGTCAGCACCTCGCCGAACGCCTGCTCGGCGGGGACGGACGCGTCCTTGGCGTCGACCACCACGAGCAGCGGGCCGTTGCGGCCGGGGCCGAAGCCCTCGTTGACCAGGTCGAAGGCCTGCCGCGCGGAGGTCGCCGGGTCGCCGGTGCCCTCGCTGGGCAACGCCAGCTTGAGGCCGGTGGCGGGCAGCGCGAGCAGCACCAGCAGCAGCACGCCGCCGATCAACGGGACGGCGGGACGCTTCGTCACCCAGGTGGCGTAGCGCTTGGCCGGCCCCGGTTCGAGCGACCCGGACTCGGGGTCCCGGGGATTGACGAACGGGATCTTGCCGGCGAACACCTTGCGGCCGAACAGGCCCAGCATCGCGGGCAGGAAGGTCAGCGCGATGAGCACCGCGATCAGCACGGCGAAGGCGGCGGCCATGCCCATCTCGGTGAGGAAGCGGATGCCGACGACCCGCAGCGCCACCAGCGCGATGATCACCGTCAGGCCGGCGAACACCACCGCGGAACCGGCGGTGCCGACGGCGCGCCCGGCGGCCTCCTCGCGGCTGTCGGTGACGCTGAGTTCGTGCCGGAACCGGGAGACGATGAACAGTGAGTAGTCGATCGCCACGGCGAGACCGATCATCACGGCCAGCGTCGGGGTCATCGACCCGAGTTCGGTGAACCCGGTCGCGACGGTGATGCCGAGGCTGCCGATGCCGACGCCGATGATGGCGGAGATCAGGGGCAGTCCGGCGGCGACCAGCGATCCGAAGGTGAGCATCAGGACCACGGCCGCCACAGCCATGCCGACCAGTTCCGCGGATCCGCCCGGCATGTCGACCTTCTGTGCGGCGCTGCCGCTGACCTCCACGGTCAGGCCGGCGTCGCGGGCGGTCTGCGCGGCCGCGTCGATCTGGTCGGTCAGGTCGGTCGTGACGTCCTGCATGCCTCCGCTGAAGGGCACCTCGACGTAGCCGACGGTCTTGTCGGGGCTCAGCGGCGACAGCGCCTGCGCGTCGGCGACGGCCTGGTCGAGCGGCTTTCCGGTCTGCTCGGCCTGCGCGGTGGCCATCTCGGTCAGGCCGGCGTCGGCGACGACCGGGTTGACCAGCGCGGCGGAGCGCTCACCCTCGGGAACCGGCGCGGCGGGGTCGGCCTTGGCGGCCGGATCGACCAGGTCGATGCCGCGGACCTGCGCCAGCGTCGCGTCCATAGCGGCCTCGTTCGCGGGCGTCGCGAGGGTCTGGCCGTCGGGTGCGGCGAAGACGAACCGGGCGCTGAGCGAGCTGAAGGGGTCCTTGCCCGAGTCCGGGAACCGCTCGCTCATCAGGTCCTGAGCCTTCTGCGCGGGCGTGCCGGGGATCGAGAACGAGTCGCTCGTCGGGCCCGACAGGGTGGCGGCACCCACTCCCATGAGAACGAGGATCGCGAGCCAGATCGCCAGGACCGTGCCTTTTCGCCGATAGGCGAACTTGCCGATCCGATAAAGATAGGTGGCCATGGAAGACCCTTCGGTGTCGAGAACTGTCAGGACTGGGGAGCGGTGGGGTGCGGCTGCGGCAGGCCGGCCCGCAGCTGTCGAAATGACTGGGAGACAAGCTCTCCCGGGGACGTGGCGGTGGAGGTGCCGCGCAGCCACAGTTCGATTGCGGCCTTGCAGGCGGCACCGGCCGCCATCTGCAGCAGGTTCGGGTACAGGTCGGTGTCGATGTCGGTGCCGGTGCGCTCGGCGATGGCCTCGCCGAGGATCCGGGTGACGCGCCCACGCATCTCCACCTTGCGGGTCATCAGCGCCGGACTGTCCTCGACCAACGCCATCACCGCGACCATCTCGTCGAGGTCGCGGTCCGGGTCGGTGACCAGGTCGAGGGACAGTCGCTCGAGGGAGTCCCAGATCGGCTCGTCCGCGGGCCGGGCGCGCAACATCTCCACCCACACCGTCGCCTCGGTCTCGAAGCGGTACAGGATCGCTTCTTCCTTGGAGGAGAAGTAGTTGTGGAAGGTGCGGGTGGAGACCCCGGCCTCGGCGGCGATGGCGTCGGCGGTGACGGCGTCGAGGCCGCCCGCCCGGGAAGTGGTGTGGGTCACTTTCGTGATGGACGGCGACTACTCTGGTCGGGAGTCCCCTCGGGAGGCCCACCATGAGTCCGTCGTCGGAGTCCGGCACCGCCGCACCGCGACACTCGCCGGCGACGGTGGTCGTGACGCAACGCGTCCGCCCGGGCCGGCGCGCCGACTTCCGGCGCTGGCAGGACGAGGTGGACTGCGCCGCCGCGGCGTTCGCCGGGTTCCTCGGCGCCGAGGTCACCGGGCCCACCGGCGCCGGGTCGGAGTGGTCGGTGGTCTACCGGTTCGACGGCACCGCGAACCTGAAACGGTGGCTCGACAGCGACACCCGGCGCGAGCTGATGGTCCGCGGCGCCGACCTCTTCGAGGCGCCACCGATCCAGCACGTGCTCGTCGACGAGGCCGACGACGACGTCGTGACGGTGGTGGTCTCGCACCCGCACGTGCCCGGCCGGGAGGACGAGTTCGTGGCCTGGCAGCAGCGGGTCGTCGAGGCGGAGAAGGGGTTTCCCGGATTCCGGGGCTCTCGGCTGCACCGGCCGGTGCCCGGGATCCAGGACAGCTGGACGATCGTCTTCAGCTTCGACACCGCGGAACACCTCGACGCGTGGCTGGGCTCGCCCGAACGCGCCGCGCTGCTCGCGGAGGGGCGCGACTTCGAGGAGTACGAGGTGCACCAGATCGCGAACCCCTACGGGTCGTGGTTCCCGGCGCCCGGGCCGGGGGCTGGCGCCACCGCGTCGTGGAAGACGGCGCTCTCGGTGCTGGTCGGTCTGTACCCGACCGTCGTGATCCTCACCGTCGCGCTCACCGAGATCTGGCCGGGCGCGAAGCTGTGGGCGGCCCTGCTGGTCGGCAACATAGCCTCGGTCAGCCTCCTGACCTGGGTCGTCATGCCACTGGTCACCCGCATGCTGGGCTTCTGGCTGGAGCCGGGCCGGCGCCCGGGCCGGCGCACCGACACGCTGGGGCTGGTGATCTCGGTGGGATTCCTGACGGCGGCTGCCGTCGTCTTCTGGCTCGCTACGACGGTGGTGTGGACGCTGCCCTAACCCGGTGTGCCCAGGGACCGTCGGATGGTGCGCGCCAGGAACGGGCGCAGCAGCGGTTCGGCGATCCCGCCGGCGCGGACCAGGACGCGGGTCAGCGGGTCCACCGAGATGTGGTGGCGGCCCTGTTCGATCCCCTTCAGCGCCGCGGCCGCGACCTTGTCGGCGGAGACCGGTGCGACTGCGCCGGACACAGCCACGGTCTCCGGCGGCTTGCGGGTGTTCTCGACGGCCAAGCCGGGGGTGTCGGTGTCCGGCGGGTACAGCACCGCGACCGTGACCCCGGCCGGCTGCACCTCGTAGCGCAGGCAGTGCGCGAGTTCGTGCACCGCGGCCTTGGTGGGTGCGTACCCGCTGTATCCGACCACCCCGATCAGACCGGCGGTCGAACTGGTCAGCACCACGGTGCCGCGGCCTCGGGCGACCATCCCCGGCAGCACTGCCCGCGCCGCATGCACCGCGCCCAGGTAGTTCAGCCGCATCTGCGACTCGAACTCCTCGACCGGCACCTCGAGGAACCGCCCCGGCAGGGCGGTGCCCGCGCACGCGACCAGCACGTCGCAGGGACCGGACCGGGCCTCGAGTTGCTCGACCGCCCGCGACAGTCCCGCCGGGTCGGTGACGTCGGCGACCGCCCAGTTCGCGCCCATCGGCTCGGCCGTCGCGCGCAGCAGTTCCTCGCCGCGGGCGAGGATCGAGACCGTCGCACCCCTGGCCGCGGCGGCGCGGGCCACCGCGGCGCCGATGCCCTGGGAGCCGCCGGTCACCAGCACGTGCGCGTGCGGCCAGTCGATCCGCCTCTTTCGTCTCACGGCGCGATCGTAGGGTCACTCGGTCACGGAAGACGGTCACTTCTGTCATACGTTTACCGCGCCGCGCTGCGTAGGGTGCGAGGCAACGTCCAACGAACAGATACGAGGTGCCCGGTGCAGATCGGAATGCAGATCACCTACAGCGGCGGTTTCGCCGAGACGGTCGCGGAGGTCGGGGACCTCGAACGCGCGGGTCTCGACATCGCCTTCGTCGCCGAGGCGTACTCCTTCGACGCGGTGAGCCAGCTCGGCTTCCTCGCCGCGAAGACGAAGACGGTCAAGCTCGCGTCCGGCATCTTCCAGATCTACACCCGCACCCCGTCGCTGATGGCGATGACCGCGGCGGGTCTGGACTTCGTCTCGGACGGGCGTTTCGTGCTCGGCATGGGCGCCTCCGGCCCGCAGGTCATCGAGGGCTTCCACGGCGTGCCGTACGACGCACCGCTCGGACGCACCCGCGAGATCGTCGACATCTGCCGTCAGGTGTGGCGCCGCGAGAAGGTCAACTACCAGGGCAAGTACTACCAGGTCCCGCTGCCCGCCGAGAAGGGCACCGGCCTGGGCAAGCCCCTCAAGCTGATCAACCATCCTGTGCGCGAGCGCATCCCGATCGTGATCGCGTCGCTGGGGCCGAAGAACGTCGCGCTGACCGCCGAGATCGCCGAGGGCTGGGAGCCGATCTTCTTCCACCCCGAGCGCGCCGACGACGTGTGGGGCGAGTCGCTCGCCAAGGGCAAGGCCAAGCGCGATCCGAGCCTCGGCGAGCTGGAGGTCTACGCCGGGCCGGCCCTCGCGATCGGCGAGGACGTCGACCACATGCTCGAGTGGATCAAGCCCAATCTGGCCCTCTACATCGGCGGCATGGGCGCCAAGGGCAAGAACTTCTACAACGACCTGGCCTGCCGCTACGGCTACGAGGCCGAGGCCGCGACCATCCAGGAGCTCTACCTCTCCGGCAAGAAGGAAGAGGCCGCGGCCGCCGTGCCGGACGAGCTGGTGCGGGCGATCTCGCTGATCGGTCCCGCCGGCTACGTCAAGGAGCGGGTCGCCGCGTTCGCGGAGGCCGGGGTCACCACGCTGAACGTCGCGCCGCTGGCCGCGGACTCGGCGGGCCGGGTCAAGCTGATCGAGCAGCTGCGCAAGATCGTCGACTAGAGCGCGGGGGATCGGCGGAGCCGGGCCAGCATCGGGGCGAACGCCTCGGCCAGCTCGCCCGGCACCGTCACCTCCGTGATGCCCAGACGCTCCTCGCGCTCGCGTAGGAGGTCGAAGGCCAGGCCGGGGTCCGCAGGCAGCAGACCCGCCGATCCCAGCCGCCGGAGTTCGGCGAGGGTGGGTCCGCCGGTCCGGGCGAACCACGACGGCAACGCCTCGCCGACGCCCACCATCGACTGGGTGAACGCCATTGCCGGGCAGCCTTTTTCGCGCGCGGCCTCGACGGTCGTCTCCAGGTCTTCCTCGGTCGCGGTGGGGCCGAGGGCGAGCGCGATGCGATCCGCCACCCGCCCCGCGGCGGCCGTCATCTTCGGCCCCGCCGCCGAGACGATCACCTCCGGCGCCGGGTCGACGCCCGCCCGCACCGCGGCCACCCAGGTCCGCAGCCTGAGCGTGGTCGTCACCGCCGCCGCGGCCGCCAAAGCGGGGAAGGGCGAGGTGCTCCACAGGGTGTCCGGCACCAGCAGCGAGTCGAACCCCTGCTCCTCGAGATGCCGGACCCGCCGGATCCAGTCGGCGCCGGACCGGGCGGGGCCTCGACCACCGCGACCCTCATCGCCGGGTCTCCCGCAGCACCGCCAACCGGGCGCGGTACTCGGCCTCGGTGATCTCGCCGCGGGCGAAGACGTCGCGCAGCGTGGACTCGCCGTGGTGCCCGCGCCAGCGGCGACGGGCGAGGACGACCAGTACGATCACGGTCACCCAGAAGGCGATGGGGATGAGGACGAACCACGGGCCCGGCCCCCAGCCGGGTCCGTAGCGGCCGTCGATGTGGTCGGCCAGGATCAGGGACGTCTGTGCGCTGAGAGTGTTCATGTCCCGAGCCTGGCCGCTCGCGGTGCTCCGGCGCATCGGCCGCCGCGCGGCATCTCGGGTACGCGTCGGGACGTACGTCAGTCCCGCCAGCCGGGCCGGACCAGGCCGGATTCGTAGGCGAGCACCACCAGTTGGGTGCGGTCCCGCGCACCCAGCTTGAGCAGGATCCGGCTGACGTGGGTGCGCGCGGTGGCGGGGCTGAGGAACAGCCGTTCCCCGATCTCGGCGTTGGTCAGGCCCTCCGCCACCAGGGTCATCACCTCGCGTTCGCGGTCGGTGAGCTCGGCCAGCGGGGCGGCGTCGGGGGCGGGCTTGGCGTGGGCCGCGAACTCGGCGAGCAGCCGCCGGGTGACGCCGGGGGAGAGCAGTGCCTCGCCGTCCGCGACCACCCGCACCGCACGCACCAGGTCGGCCGGTTCGGTGTGCTTGACCAGGAACCCGGCGGCGCCGGCGCGGATCGCCTCGAAGACGTACTCGTCCAGCTCGAAGGTGGTCAGCACCACCACCCGGACCCCGGACAGTGCCGGCCTGGCCGCGATCCGGCGGGTGGCCTCGAGCCCGTCGAGCACCGGCATCCGGATGTCCATCAACACGACGTCGGGCACCAGCTCCGTGGCCAGCCGCAGCGCCTCCGCGCCGTCCTGGGCCTGGCCGACCACCTCGATGTCGTCCTGGGCGTCGAGCAGGGCGGCGAACCCGGCCCGCACCAGCGCCTGGTCGTCGGCGACCAGGACCCGGATCGCGGGCGGCGTCATGTCGGCTCACCGCCGCCGATGTCGTTGCCGGGCAGGGGCAGTCGCGCGTGTACCTGGAAGCCGTGCGGGGACCGGGGCCCGGCACTGAGGGTGCCGCCGAGCGAGTGGGCTCGTTCGGTCATCCCCGCGATGCCGGCGCCGTGTGGGGCCGCACGACCGCCGTCGCCCACGCCGTCGTCGTCCACTTCCAGTTCCAGCAGGCCGGGCAGGTATCGCACCGACACCCGCGCCGCGGTCTGGCCGGAGTGCCGCGCGACGTTGGTCAGCGCCTCCTGCACGATCCGTGCCGCCGCCAGGTCCACCGCCGCCGGAAGGGGCTGCGCCGCACCGGTGGTGGTGGTCTGCACCCGGATCCCGGCGGCGCGGGCCCGTTCCACCAGGGCGTCGAGATCCGCGACGGTGGGGGCCGGCGCGAGCGGTGCCAGTTCGGCGCCGCCGCGGCGCAGCGTCCGCAGCATGGAGTGCACCTCGAGCAGGGCGTCGCGGCTGGCGGTCTTGATGGAGGCCAGTGCGATGCCTGCCTGTTCGGGCCGGCTCTCGAGCAGCTCGAGGGCCACCCCGGACTGGACGTTGATCATCGAAAGGCTGTGCGCCAGTACGTCGTGCAGCTCGCGGGCGATGTCGAGCCGCTCCTCGGTGGCGCGGCGCAGGCGCTCCTCCTCGGCGCTGCGGGCGGCCGCCCGGGCCCGTTGGCGGCGTGCCCGGGCCGCGTCGCGTCGTTGCCGGATCAGCTCGGCCACCGCCAGCAGGGTGAGCAGCCAGGCGGCCAGCCCCACCCTTGCGGCGGCCGGTGGGACGGCGCCGCCGGTAACCCACGGGACGCCCCACACGAACACCACGTAGCCGACCGCGGGTACCGCGTACATCGGCCAGCGCCGGGTCGTCGGGGCGGCGGTGAGGAACGCGACGACCATGGACAGGAAGACGGGCCCCTCCCCGTACCCGAGCAGCAGGTAGGCCAGTGCCGCCGCCACGGTCACCGCGAGCACCGCGACGGGCGCGGTCCGCCGCCACAGCAGTGCGACCGGACCAACCGCGAGCAGGACGAAGGCCGCCGCATCGAGCGGTTGCGTGCCCGGTTGGTGCCGGGCCGCGGCCACCGAACCGACGCAGGAGACGACGCCGACTGCCGTCGCGAGTGCGACGTCGAAGGGCCTCGGCACCCGGGCATGCATGGCTTCAACCTAGCGCCGGACGGCGGCCGCGGCATCGGTCTGAAGGCGTAACGCGGAGTCCGCCGCGCGGCGCAGCCGGAGTCCGAGACCGGGATCGGTTGTGGTGCCGTTTCTCACACCCCGTCTCGGCCCGCCTCGGACTTCGGGTGCCCGGGCGGCGGGGTGCGCCCCGCGCGACGGGTCTGGAGGGCACAATCGGTGAAAACCGGACAGCTGGAGGACAAGGCATGAGCGCAGGCAAGCCCGTCGTAGTCGGAGTGGACGGATCTGAATCGGCGTCGACCGCGGTGGTGTGGGCCGCGCGCACGGCGGCCGGCCGCAAGGTTCCGCTGTTGCTCGTCTCGGTGGTCCACGTGCCCCCGTACTACTACTCCGAGCCCTACCTGGCCCGCGGCTACAGCGACGACCTGAAGAACGAGGGCCGCGCGCACCTCGACAGCGCCGAGGTGCTGGCCCGCTCGGTCGCCGAGGACCTCGGCCCGCTCGCGGTGGGTACCAAGCTGCACGAGGGCCGGATCGCGGACATCCTGCTGCAGTACTCGGCCGACGCCACCATGATCGTGCTCGGCAGCCGGGGGCTCGGCGAGTTCACCGGGGCCCTGCTCGGCTCGGTGACCCGCGCGGTGGCCTCGCACTCGACCGCCCCGGTCGCGGTGGTGCGCGGCCGCACCCTCGACGGCCGCCCGCCCGCCCAGGGCCCGGTCGTGGTCGGTGTCGACGGGTCCGAGGTGAGCGAGGCCGCGGTGGCCGTGGCGTTCGCGGAGGCGTCCGCCCGGGGCGCCTCGCTGGTGGCGGTGAACGTCTGGAGCGACGTGTCCGTCCAGCCCTCCCTCGGAGCCACCGCCTCGGACCCGCACTGGAGCGGGATCCAGGCCGCGGAGGAGGCGGTGCTCTCGGAGCGGCTGGCCGGCTGGCTCGAGCGGTACCCGGACGTGAACGTGCAGCGCGTGGTGAGCCGCGACCGCCCGGTCCGGGTGCTGAGCGAGTACTCCGAGCAGGCCCAGCTGCTGGTGGTCGGCAGCCACGGCCGCGGCGGCTTCAAGGGGATGGTGCTCGGTTCGACGAGCAACGCGCTGATGAACACCGCCGACTGCCCGGTCCTGATCGTGCGGCCGCCGGCACAGGACTGACCGGGCGGCGGGGGCAGGTCTGGTCGGGCGGCCGGGGCCGGGCCGAATCGGGCTGCGCAGTAACGGAACCAGACCGGAAACGATGTTTTGAGTAGCTGATCCATCGTCGAAGGAGGCTCCATGAAGCAGCGTTTCACGTTCGGGCGTCGACTGGCCACCGTCCTGACCACCGCGGCAGCGGCGACTGCCCTGCTCGCCGGCACCGCGGTCGCGGCGCCGGCAACGCCGCCCACCGCCGACCTCGCGGCTGCCGAGGCGGGCCTGCGGTCCGCGGCGGCAGGCGACCCGGCGGCC